>SVNW01000050.1 GCA_015066745.1 Ruminococcus sp.
TATAGGGTGTGTGTTACACCCGGTTGTAGTAAACTTGGGTTAGTCCTGGGTTGAACAATAAATAAAATATGTTTTAATAAAATTTTATATTATTTTTATTAAGTTTAATATTTTTAATAACATTAAAAGAATAGATTTGGAGAAATATTTTTATAAGTTAAATTTTCTAAAAAAATAAAACAAGGAAATAAGGTTCATATAATTATGAAAAAAAATATATCACTTTCATCGACACATATTATTATGTTAAGTTTTTTAATAGGTGTGTTGGCAGGCAGTGTTCTGCTTTCATTGCCAATAAGTTCGGCGACCGGAAAGGCAGTTCCGTATATAGATGCATTATTTACAGCGACTACTTCAATATGTGTTACAGGTCTGGTGACGCTTCCTACTGTATCAACATGGAGTTTATTTGGGCAGATAGTTATATTGTTTTTGATACAAATCGGCGGATTAGGTCTTATCACTATTGTGTCAGGTTTTATGATAAGTCTGCACAAAAAAATAGGTATCAGGGATAGAATGTTGATCCAGGACGCATTTAATCTGAATACACTGTCGGGAATGGTCGTATTTGTAAAAAAAGTTCTGATAGGTACGTTTGTGGTTGAAGGAATCGGAGCACTTTTGTATATGACAGTATTTGTGCCCGAATATGGTGCAAAAGGAATATGGATATCTTTATTTAACTCCATATCAGCATTTTGCAATGCCGGAATTGATATTATATCTGAAAACAGTTTGTGCGATTATGCGTTAAATCCCGTAATCAATATTGTAACAAGTATGCTGATTATTCTTGGCGGAGCAGGATATATTGTCTGGTGGGATATCGTAAGAGTATTAAAGAACATAAGAAAAAAGAAATTAAGATGTTTTTCTGATTTGACATTACACAGTAAAATCGCAATTTCTACATCATTAATACTTATAGCAGTCGGAACATTATCTATCTTTGTTTTTGAGTATAACAATCCGCTGACCATGAAGGAATACTCCTTACCTGATAAAATACAAGCTTCGTTTTTTCAGTCAGTAACAACAAGAACAGCAGGATTTGTGACGATTCCGCAATCTGATTTAACAAATGCTTCTGCTATTATGTCACTGCTTCTGATGTTTATAGGCGGTTCACCGGTCGGAACAGCCGGAGGTGTAAAAACTGTAACGATTGCAGTTTTATTTGTTTCTGCATTTACCACAATAAAAAATAAAAATGAAGCAGTTCTTTTCCATAGAACTATACCAAAAAAAGCTGTCAATAAATCGGTTGCCGTATTCTGTATGTCATTTATGATAATGTTTGTATCAACATTGCTGTTATCTGCGGTAACAAATGCAGATTCTCTTGATATTGCATATGAAACAGTAAGTGCAACTGCGACAGTCGGACTTACAAGAGATCTGACACCGGGATTGAATATATGGGGAAAATTAATTATTATAGCAACCATGTATCTTGGAAGAGTGGGTCCAATTTCTCTTGCAATTGCTTTTAATACGAAGAAAGAGAAGGAAAATATCATTAAAAATCCTACTGAAGAAATTAGTATAGGATAATTTTGAAGGAAAATGAGAGGATGGTAGATTTATGAATAAAAAACAATCATATGCAATATTTGGACTTGGGAAATATGGCAGAGCTGTTGCTAAGGAACTTGTTGAAAACGGAATGGAAGTATTGGCGGTTGATATTGACGAAGATATTGTCAATTCGGTAGTATCAGAAATACCATATTGTAAATGTGCTGACATTACAGATGAGGACGTAATAAAACAGCTTGGTATAGCAAACTTTGATGTAGTAGTCATCGCTATGGCAACAAATCTCGAAGCAAGCGTTATGGCAACTATGCTATGCAAAGAAGCAGGTGTCAAAACAATTATAGTTAAATGTGCAAGCGAAATGAACTGTAAGATATTAAGTAAAGTCGGAGCAGACAAAGTAGTTTTTCCTGAAAACGAATCAGGTGTCAGACTTGCAAAAAATCTTTTAAGTTCCGGATTTATTGATATAATAGAGTTATCTAAAGATGTTTCAATGGTCGAACTTGACGTAAAACCTGAATGGGAAGGAAAAAATCTTCTGGAGTTAAATCTCAGAAAAAAATACTCTGTTAACGTTGTGGCAATTGTTGAAGAAAAGAATGTTTGTGTTAATATCGATCCGGAGAAGAGCTTAAATAAGTCTATGAAACTTATCGTTATTGCCAATACAACGAAGTTAAATAAATTAAAATAGCAGATTTGCTTTTGTAGAAAAGTTCAGGTAAGAGCAGTATTGATGGTATTATGAATTGAGATGTGATATATAAAACGGAGAATGTAGTTATGAGTGAAGCTTATTCTGAAAAAAAGATAAAATCAATATTAAAAAAAGAAATATATGGCTGGAAAAAGTGGGAGGTAGGCTGGCTTGCGGTTGCAACAGCTGTTATTGTAGGTGTATCTGTTTACTGGAAAGATTCTGCTATAGGTATTTTTGCAGCACTTACGGGAATATGGTGCGTTATTCTTACAGGTAAAGGTAAATTGTCTAGTTTCTGGGTTGGAACGATAAACACAATACTATATGCGATAGTTGCATGGAAAGCACGGTATTGGGGCGAAGTAATGCTCAATTTAATTTATTATGTTCCTATGAATTTTGTAGGAATGTATATGTGGTCTAAAAATATGAATTCGCAGACAGAAGAAGTGGAGAAAAAACGTCTTTCTCCTAAAGGCAGTGTTTTTGCATATCTTAGTGTAATAGTAGCAACTCTCGGTTATGGCCTTGTTTTAAAGAAACTTAATGGTACACTACCTTTTGTAGATGCAATGAGTACTATATTTTCTGTATTTGCGCAGTTTCTTTGTGTTAAGAGATATATGGAACAGTGGATACTCTGGATAGTTGTAGATGTGGTAACTGTTATTATGTGGGTATACGCATTTTTGCATGGTACGGGAGATATGGCAACTGTACTGATGTGGTCGATATATCTTATAAATGCAATTATTATGTTTGTCAAATGGTTTAAAGATTCAAAAAATTCCGATCAATCAGTGGAGGCTAATAATGTATAAAACAGGAATGTATGGCGGTTCTTTTAATCCTATGCACACAGGACATCTGAAATGTATTATAAAAGCAGCATGTATGTGTGAAAAGCTTTTTATTGTTCTGAGCATAGGAACTATGAGAAATGAAATAGATTATAAAATTCGTTACAGATGGCTTTATCAGGCTACAAAACATATCGGAAATGTAAAAATAATTCTGTTATGGGACAGTTGCAGTACAAAATCAGAATACACAAAAGAAATGGCTGCAGAAGATGCGGAATACATAAAAAAAGAAATAGGCGAACCTATAGATGTTGTATTTTGTGGTTCTGATTATGATGAAAATAGTTTCTGGAACGTAAATTATCCGGATAGTCAATTATATGTGTTCCAAAGAGATGAAGTAAGTTCTACGGAAATAAGAAAAAATGTATACGCAAATTGGAATCACCTGCCTGATTTTGTAAAACCGTATTATGTGAAAAAAGTACTTATCATTGGCCTTGAAAGTTCCGGAAAATCAGTTATGACAGTAAACCTGGCAAATTATTTTAACACAAATTATATAGTGGAAGCGGGTAGGGAATTATCAGAAAAATCAGGAACAGATACTATGATGTTAAATGAAGATTTCACTGAAATACTCCTGACTCAGAAATTAAATGAAATAAAGGCAGTTGAGCATAGCAATAAGATTCTTTTTTGTGATACTGATTGCCTTATAACGCAGTTTTATTTGAATTTCCTTTCAGGAGATGATGAGAATATACGATTGTCAGATGCTGTTGATGCTTTGAATAACTATGGTCTTATACTGTTTCTTGCTCCCGATGTCAAATGGGTGCAGGACGGCGACAGAAGTGAGGAGATTCGTGATAATCGTCAGAAATATCGTGATATGTTGTCTGATATTTATAATTCACATGGAAAGCATTTTGAATACATAGAAGGTGATTATCTTACCAAATTCGATAAATGCGTGGAACTGGTGGAAAAACTTTTATCAGATTAGTTTTTGAAAATGAGGTGATGATGTGTTTAGTATAATAGCAGTAATGATTATTTTATTGATAATCATTATGAAAGTATTTATATTAAAAAATGCAACCCCAAAGCTGAAAAAATATCAGATTGTTTCTGGTGCAGTTGGTATTGTAATCATAATATTAATGGCGATTTTATACAGTATAGATGTACAACTAACTAAAAAAGACAGTAAATATTTTAAAATAATAAGTGGAACAGCCTTATTAGACGTTTTTTATGAAGGACAGAAAGATGATTATTACGTTATAGGACAGAAAGGATCGTTTTACTTTGATTATCTCTTCTTGCCAGTGGATAAGGTTCAGCTTTCAGATATGTGTTTTAACGGTTCTGCGGTGAAATTGTATTGCTATAAAGATTTGGATATTCATTATAATGATGAAAATAGAATCACACTTAGTGATGGTACATCAGGCTATTATACTGATGCAGTTAAAATGATAAAACCTTATTTTATAGTGTTATCTATCAGTGTAATTTGTATTGATATTGCTTTAATGTTTTTAAATGATGTTATTTGTCTGGTTGTTTTGTTAATCAAAAAGAGATCAAATAAGTCTGATGACAAATATTTATAATTTAGAAAATAATATCTTGAAAAGAGCTATTCGGACAAAACCGATATAGCTCTTTTTGTTAAAATCCAATAATTAATATATATTGTTGAGAATTTTGTTGCTCTGATTTAAAGTGCATTTTTTATTATATTAGATTTGTTGAAGTTTCAATTAATGTTTAAATCTGGATTTTTATGATAAAAAATTTTTGAAAAACCTTGATGTTAATAGAAATTTGTAGTATAATGTATCAGTGTGAAAAATGTTATAGGGTTTACATGGAATTTATTTTAAAAAAATAAGGAGTAAAAAATTTGATGAAGTTTTTTAAAAAGACAGTTGCTTTTTTATTTTCACTCCTGTTTATGACAGGTTGTGGCGAACAGAATGCGTTTCAGTTACCGGAAGGGGCATTTGAAGATGATATTTTAACTGCTGTTCCTGTAGACCAGAACAAAAAAATGGTAACAATACGGTATGAATCAGGTGTACCACATCGTGAAATAGAAAATATCCTTGAAGATGAATTTTCAGATATTGATGTTGTAATGATTCATGGAGGGTCAAATAATTCTGCATACAGTATACAGAAAAATCTTGAAACAAATCAGGAACAGGATCTGATTTTTTCGGTTGACGTTCCGGCAATAAATAATGCAGAAAATTATTTTGTTGATCTTTCATCACAAAAATTTATAGGTCAGTACTACCTGAGTAGTATAGAGGCGTGTCTCGATAAAAATGATTCTCTTTATTATTTACCGGGTTTGTCAGATATATACGGAATAGTCTACGACATTACAATGTTTGAGGAAAATGGCTGGGAGATACCTGAGAGCTATTCAGATCTTATTTCCCTTGTAGAAACTATAAACAGCTCGGATCTGACAACTGTTATCACTGATGAAAACGGAGAAACTATAGAATGTGATGTGGAAGCGGTAGATTTATCTTTGAAATATGCTGACGCATTTCAGATAGTTTTTAATACATTTGGGTTTGCGGAAGTTTATAAAGGTGCGGAAAATCAAAAATGGTTGCAGGAATACCAGTCAGGTCAGAATTCTATGACCGGTCATATGGAATCAGCAGTCAATAAATTTATAGAACTTTCAAAGGCAGGCGTTGTTGATGAAAAAGATTTTGAACGTCGTCCATGGGAAAGAAGTCAGGCTATTTATCAGAAACATACAACAGCTATGATTTTTGAAAACATGAATGCGGAACAGTATAATACAGAATATGAATCTGATGAGCAGAACAGACACAAGATAGGGATACTACCTTTTTATATATCAGATGCTCCTAAAAGTGATTTTGTTTATTCTATACCAAGTTACTATATGGCAATAAACAAAGAAGCATCAGCAGAAAGTGACGAAAACGGTAAACTTCTTTTAGATATTCTGGATTTTCTGAGTCAGCCTCAGACTCAAAAGAAACTGATAGGTGATAGTCTGAAATTATCACATGTTCAGGGCGTTCCTCCGGAGTCAACAGATTTTTCGGAAAATATTGCTTTGACGATAGAAGAAGGCAGAATAATAACTACATTTAATCTTGTTTCGGGTGACAATAAAAGAACAGTAGAGAACGTTATGAAAGAAAATAGCAGAGCGCTTATAAACGGAGAAATAACTGTTCAGGAATGGCTTGACAGGGCTGACAAGGCGAGAGATAACTTTTTGAACAATAATAAAAATGTTTATTCTTACGGAATTTCGATGGATAACTTTACACGAATGGAAACAGCGCAGTTAGTAGGAAATATGTATCGTGAACTGACAGAAGCGGATGTTGCACTTGTTTTTGTAGGGAACGATAATGACGGCGTTACCGGAAAAATTTATAAAGGCAATATTACCGATGATACATTTGCATGTATTTCTCCTTCACGTCGTGCATATACAACACCCTCAGGTATAGCATATGCGATGATCACAGGAAAACAGATAAAGGAAATTTTAAACGGGTATAAGGGAAGCGACAGCAATGATTTTACTGTAGCTTCCGGTCTTGATGTTGAGTTTGCGCCGTGGAATGAACCGGGTGAAAGACTTATCTCATGCAAATTTTCTGATGGCAGAGAAATTTCAGATGAAGAAACATACAAGGTAGCATATTATACCGGCAGTCTGAGAGCGGAAAATAATGAAACAATAAGTGTTGTGCCGGGAGAAACAGTACTTAATGGGACATGGGAAGAAAATTTTATAAAATGGCTTAATGACAAAGGTGGTGCAATAAAAAAACCAAATTTGACTACGACTTTGGTTTGGGAGGAAAAATAAATGTGGAAAAGCATTAAAAGAATTTTAGTACTGTTGTTGATGATTTTTACGTTTGCAGGAACAACATCTTGTAGTATGATCAACCAAAAAATACATATAACTATGTATTTATGGGATAAGTCGATGTGCAAGGAATTGACTCCATGGTTAGAGGAAGAATTTCCAAATGTAAAATTTGATTTTATAGCAGGTTACGATAAAATAGATTTTTATGAATCTCTTGAAAAAAGAAATGCTTTACCTGATATTATGACCTGTAGACGTTTTTCTTTGAATGATGCTTCAAAAATATCGGATTCGTTGTTGGATATGACTGAGACTGAACTTGTTGGTACTTTTTATACAACATATATAGAGAATAATCGTGATAAAAACGGTACTATTCAGTGGCTCCCTATGTGTGCCGAAGTTGATGGAATAATCGCAAACAAAGATGTATTTGACGAAAATAATATACCTCTCCCTACTAATTATAAAGAGTTTGCTGATGCTTGCAGATTTTTTGAAGAGAATGGCATCGGCGGATTTTATAATGACTATTTTTATGATTATAGTTGTCTTGAAGCGATGCAGGGGTGTGCAGCTTCTGAGTTGATGAGCCGTAAGGGAACTGATTGGAGAACAGAATATGAAAGTGAAAAGGCAGGAGAGCAGGTAGGACTTGATCACGAAGTATGGTCTACTGTATTTAAAAAGTTTGAACAGTTTCTGAAAGACACATATACTGATTCTGATGATATAAAAAGAACATTTTATGAGGCAAAAGATTTATTAATAAAAAACAAATGCGCAATGATCAGAGGAACAGGAAATGATTGTGTTAATATGAATAATGAATACGGCACAAATTGTGTTATGCTTCCTTACTATGGAGAAAAAGCTGAAGATAACTGGGTTCTGACATATCCTATGTATCAGGTTGCTGTAAATAAAAATGTAAAAAACAATGACGAAAAATATAAAGTTGTTATGCAGGTGATGGAGAAAATTTTTAGTGAAGAAGGACAGAAGAAATCTGCCTCAAAAGCAGTTTTTCTTTCTTATAACAGTGTAGCAGAACTGGAAGTACCGGAATGTTTCGGACCGATAAGAGAATGTATTGAAAAAAATCATTTGTATCAGCGTCTGGCTTCTACAGAGATGTTTTCTATTTCTCTGGATGTAGCCCAAAAAATGATAAACAAAGAGTATAATGCCGAAGGAGCATACAATGATTTTAATGCCCAGCTTACAAGAGAGAACAAAAGCATAGAACATGAAACAATTTTTTCTCAGAATAAAGAATATTCATATTTTGCAGATGAAAATGGGAGTGAGGCAGCTTCTTCAGTAGCAAATAGCCTGAAAAATTATTTTAAGTCGGATATACTGATCGGATATTCGACATTTATGACATCATCTGTTTTTTCAGGAGATTATACTTTGCAGGAATTTAAATGGCTTGTACATGAACGTGCGTCAGCCAAACAAGCCGAACTTACCGGTGAACAGGTCATAGAAGTTATGGAGTGGCTTGTAAATACAAAAGAAGATGGTTCAAATCCGGTACTCCACAGAAATATGTTACCGGTAACAAGTGGTATAGAGTACTCCGTAACGGATAATGGTGATGGTACATTTAAGCTTATAGATGTAACAATTAATCGGAAAAAGATAGACACTACCCAAAAATATAATGTAATTATGCTTGGCGACGATATAGCGATTGAATCCGAAGTCTACGGGAATTCACCTAAACCGCAGGAAATTCAGTCGCTGTTAAATGCAGACATGTTTGATAAAAATTATATGACAAATTTGATTCTTGAAATTGATAAGTTTGCAGAACCTTCTGAATATATAACTATAAATACTCACTGACAAATGAGGTGTGAAATATTGTGAAAAAACCATTTTTTTGATAAATACTATAGTTGTTATGTTTATACTTGTTTTTGTTGGCATAGTTTATTATAAATTTACATCACATCTTATTTTTAAAGATAGTGCAAATCATCTTGATGAAGTTTTTTCACAATCAAATCAATCACTTGAACACCTTGTAAGTAAAAAATGGATATGCATGAGGGACTGGTCGTGTTATTTTAAGGACATAAAAGATGATAACAAGATAAAGGCATATATAGACGAGTTAAAAGAACGTAACGGATTTACCGAATTTTATTTTCTTTCACAAGAAGGTGAATATATTACTTCAGAAGGAAAAACAGGCTATATAAATCTTGCAGAAAATCTTACTAAACTTATGATCGACAGAGAAAATATTGTTCTGAGAGCTTCGTTTCCGGGACAGCCTGAATTTGAATTGTTCGGGATACCATGTTTTAACGGGGTATACAGAGACTTTGAATATGATGCATTTGCAATAGGTTTTGATAACAATTGTCTTGTAGAAACACTTGAAAATAAAGTTTACTATGAATATGCCAGCTCATATGTTGTCCATTATGATGGCAGAGTCTGCATTGATAATGTTGGTCAGAATAACAGAAGTGTATATAATTTTCTTGGAATGCTAAAAGATTATTCAAATCTGTCAGAAGAAGAACTTGAAACAATACGTCAGGCATTTCGTTCTAAGGAAAGTGGTGTAATAACACTGGAAATTGACGAAGAAAAGTTTTATCTTGTTTATCAGCCTGTAAAATTTGATGACTGGATGCTTTTGGGGTTAGTGCCATCAAAAGTTGTAAATTCAAATATGTCAAAACTTCAGATAATCACTCTTATTGCAGGTGTAGGAAGTATGGCATTTCTGATGCTGGCAGTGAGTATTATAATTTCTTACAGAAGTCGCAGAAGATTGAGAAGTATGGGTACAGAAATCAAATATCGTGAAAGATTGTTTACTGCTTTATCAGATAATGTAGATGATATTTTTATAGTCGTAGATAAAGATACTATGAATATCAGCTATGTAAGTGAAAATATCGAAACGATACTTGGAATATCTGAAGATATGGTTAAAAATGACCTTGGTATAATTGAGAAAACAGTTGATGATGAGCATAAAATAAATATTCTGGAAATGCTTCCACAGCTTTACGAAGGCAAGAGAGTCGAATTTGAGCAGTGCTGTTATCTTAATTGCAAGACTAATGAAATGGTCTGGTTTATGATTACTATCCTCTGTACAAATGTAGATGATGTAGTAAAATATATTATTGTAATGTCAAACAGAACGAAAGATGTAAAAGCAAAACTCGAATTGCAGAAGGCACTCGGTATAGCACAGGCTGCAAATAATGCTAAAAGTACATTCCTTTCAAATATATCTCATGATATACGTACACCAATGAATGCTATTATTGGCTTTACAGGACTTGCTGCTGCAGATATTGATAATACGGAAAAAGTGAGTGATTATCTTAACAAGATACATTCATCGGGAAAGCATTTGCTGGCACTTATAAACGATGTTCTTGATATGAGCCGTATCGAAAGCGGAAAAGTACGAATCGAGGAAAATGAAGTTAATCTTCCTTCTTTGCTTCATGATATCAGAACTATGGTTATAGGTCAGATCCATGAAAAAAATCTTAAACTTGATATTAAAACCGATAATATAAAAGATGAAGATGTATTTTGTGATAAGACTCACTTAGAGCAGGTTATACTGAATATTCTTGTAAACGCTATCAAGTTTACACCTTCAGGAGGAAACGTATCTTTGACATTAACACAGCAAAACATGGATTCTGACGAAAAATCGATTTATGTATTCAAAGTAAAAGATACAGGAATAGGTATGAGTTCAGAATTTGCCGAAAAGATATTTGAACCTTTTGAGCGTGAGCAGACACCTACTGTCAGCAAGATAGAAGGAACAGGTCTTGGAATGGCTATTGCCAAAAATATAATTGACCTTATGGGCGGAACTGTAAAAGTTGATACTGAGGTCGGAAAAGGTACGGAATTTATCATTTCTTTGAAGTTCAGAGTTCAGAAAGAAAATGTTAAAGCTATAAAAGATACAAGTAAATATAAGAGGAAAAAGAAAAGTTTTGTACCGCAGTTTGATGAGAGTACGTTTTCCGGCAAACGAATTCTTCTTGTTGAGGATAATGATCTGAACAGGGAAATAGCTGAACGTATTCTTGAAAAACTTAAATTTGATATTGAAACTGCAGAGAATGGGGAAGTAGCGGTTAAAAAAGTATTATCGGCAAAAAAGCCTTTTGATTTGATACTTATGGACGTACAGATGCCTGTAGTTGACGGGCATGAAGCTACCAGACGCATACGCAGACTTGAAGACAAAAGTATTGCAGATGTTCCGGTGCTGGCTATGACAGCAAATGCTTTTAATGAAGACAGACAGGCGGCCAAAGAATGTGGAATGAATGGATTTATTTCAAAACCACTTAATATAAATGAGCTTATTACAACTATAAAATCAGTACTGGAATGATAAATTGTTTGTTGCGTAACTGAAAAATGAAAGGATAAGTTTTATGTTGAAGTTTATAAAAAAAGAACCGGTGTTATGTGTGGCAACACTGGCTGCAATTATATCGGCATTTTTCGTAAGGCCGGGAAAAGAATATCTTGAATATATAGATTTTCCGGTCATAGCATTACTGTTTTGTCTGATGTTTGTTGTAAGCGGAATGATAAAAGCAAATCTTTTTAATGTTATGTCTTCTAAAATGCTTAAAACAGCGTCAGACTCCCGCAAGATAGCTGTTGTTCTTATAAATGTTACATATTTTAGTGCAATGTTTATAACAAATGATGTAGCTTTGATAACGCTCGTTCCTTTTACGACAGGTATTTTTTCAGGAAGGCACAATAAAAATCTTATACCTATAGTTGTTCTGGAAACAGTAGCTGCAAACCTTGGAAGTATGCTTATGCCTTTTGGAAATCCACAAAATCTGTATTTGTATTCATATTATGAAATGAGTGCTGGAAAATTTATTCTGACAGTTCTTCCTCTTGGGATAATAAGTCTTATACTTATAAATACAGCTGCTTTATTGATGGTCAAAAAAGAAAATCTGTCTTCAGTGGAATCGAAAGATGAAGTTATAAATGACAAATTAAGATTTTCAGTTTATGTTGTTTTGTTTATCATATGTATACTTTCTGTATTCAAATTAGTAAATACATATATATGTCTTATAGTTGTAATCGTAGCTGGGCTTATAACAGATGTGAAAATATTTAAAAAAGTAGATTATAATCTATTGCTTACATTTTGCGCATTTTTTATTTTTGTAGGAAATCTCGGAAGAATAGAAACTATAGAGATGATGGTTGCAGATATGCTTAGAAACAGAGAATTTATTATTGGTATTCTTGCAAGTCAGGTTATAAGCAATGTTCCTGCAGCGATCATGCTTTCAGGATTTACAGATAATGCACAGGCTCTTTTACTTGGCGTAAATGTCGGCGGTCTTGGTACACTGGTTGCGTCACTGGCAAGCCTTATTTCCTATAAGCAATATTCTCTTGCTGAAAAATCCGATATGAAAAAATATCTTATTGTATTTACAGCGGTTAATATAATATTTCTTATTATACTATGTCCTGCGTATTTTCTTATATATTAACAGACAATACAAAAACGACAGCCTGTATCATAAAGACAGGCTGTCGTTTTTTGGATTGTATTTAGTTATATTCTTTTGTAGATATTAAAATCAAAACTTATATTGTCATAGAAGAAAAGATCTGACTTGTAGTCAAGTTCCCATTCAGATGAAGTATCAAAGTTCATAATATACTTATCTGCATCTCCGTCAGCATATATTTTTGTTATGTATGCAGTGTCGCAAAAGGGAAGAAAAAGCGAATATATTTCTTGTCCGCCTATTACAAAAAGGTCGTCATCATGAGTGTCGGCAACCAGTTTGAAAAGGTCATCGGGAGAACGGCAGACTTCTATATTGTTATTTTCTATTGTATGACACGTACTGAGAATGATATTTCGTCTTTTTGGCAGAGCCCCAAAAGGAAGTGACTGAAAAGTTTTTCTGCCCATTATGACAGTTTTATTAAGGGTTGTTTCTCTGAAATAACTCTTGTCTTCGGGAATATCAAAGAGAAGGTCATTGCCTTTTCCGATACCCCAGTTAAGATCAACAGCAGATATTATATTCATATTAACATCTCCGGAAGTGATTTATATAATTCTATGGCGGTCATGTTAAGAGCAGGATTTATAGCATATGGATTAAGTTCGCACAATGGCTGAAGAACAAATTTGCGGTTTGCCATTTCGATATGAGGAATAGTTAATTTGTCATCAGACATTATAAGGTCATCATAAAGAATGATATCTATATCCAGCGTTCTGGGACCCCAGTGTATTTTTCGTTCTCTTTTTGCTTTTGCTTCAATAGAAGAAGTAAATTCAAGAAGGTCATGAGGGGAGAGGAGTGTTTTCATTTCAACACAACAGTTAAGAAAATCGTCCTGCTCGGTGTATCCTACAGGTTTAGTGAGTGTAAAGTTTGAAGACTTTACAGATTTGCAGAGTCTGGATGACTGTAATTCAGCTATTGCATCTGACAAGTATTTTTGCTTGTCACCCATGTTGGAGCCCATAGACAGGTAGACTTTGTGCCATTTGCGATTTGATTTTACGCTTACATATTCAAGTGGCAGTAATATAGGTGCCCATGGTTTTTTTACTTCTATTTTTATTTCATCTATATTTTTAAACTCTGTCAGTATTTCTTCCGAAATTTTTTCGGCGACAGTTTCAATAAGTTTGAAGGTGTTGTTTTCCATTATGTTTTTGATTTTATGGCATATTTTAGAATAGTCAACGGAGAGAGCAAGGTCATCATTTTTGCCTGCTTTCTGCGTATCAAGAAAAATTTCTGCTGAAATAAGAAATTTTTGTCCAAGTACATTTTCTTCCTTTAACACGCCGTGGTTTGAAAAAATTTCAAGATTTTCTATCTTTATACTATCCATATTATAACTTCCCTAATAATTTTTCGGACATAGTTATTATCCGTTTGTTTTCTTTGATGTCATGTACACGGACAAAAAGACAGTTTTTTAAAACAGCAAATACTGTAGTTGCCAGTGTACCTTCCAGGCGTTCCTCAACAGGAAGATCGAGTGAGAGGCCTATCATTGATTTTCTTGAAGTACCAAGAAGTATCGGTGTTTTGAGTATATGAAGTTTTTCAAGTTCATTTGTTATGATGAGGTTCTGTTCGTAACTTTTTGCAAATCCTACTCCGGGGTCGATCATTATCAGGTCTTTATCAATACCTGAACTGACCGCTGTATCTATACTTTCACGCAGTTCCGATATGACATCATCAATGAAACTGTTGTAAGAAGTATTTTTTCTGTTGTGCATGATACATACGGATTTTTTGTATGATGAAATGATATGGGCCATTTTATCATCATATTTTAGTCCCCATATATCATTTATAAGGTCTGCGCCGGACTTTATTGCAGATAAAGCAACAGCAGATTTGTATGTATCGGCAGAAACCGGGATATCAAAAGTATTTTTAATTTTTTCTATAACAGGGCAGATGCGTTCTATTTCTTCATCATCAGATATCTGTTGATATCCGGTCTGTTGATATTCGGGACGTGTGGATTCACCACCAATATCTATTACGTCAGCACCTTCTTTTATCATTTGGTCAGCGTGTCGCATTGCTTTGTCAATATCAGCATATTTTCCGCCATCTGAGAACGAATCCGGTGTTACATTAAGTATACCCATAATATAGGTATGATTTTTAAAAGTTTTATTTCCAATTTTCATTTTTTATTATCCGTTTTATCAGTAAATGATCGTTTTATTTTTTTGCGATTCTTTCCAGTTGCATTCTTTGTAAGCGTCACATAAAAAACAGGTTCTTGAGAGCTTGTCGGCTTTATATATTATTTCATAAAGTTTATCTGAGTTTTTAGGACAGTCATCCCGATGATAAAGTATTGCTCCGGTGATTTCAGATATTTCATTTTCATTATAACCGCAATCTTCCAAAACAGAACGTGCGATTTCCGCTCCTGCCTTGTCATGAGGGATATTGTTCTGATATTCTTCAAGTCTTCCTATATCATGAAGAAGTGCAGTTGCGTATATTATGTCTTTTGAAATATTTGTCTTTTCCTCAAGTGCGATTATGTAACCTATGCGCGCTACTGATATTATGTGTTCAAAATCATGTTTACAGAAAAATCTTGTTTTTTCTTTTTCATTTATACAAGATATGATATTACAGAAAACAGGGTGCTGTAATATTTTTTCAAATCTGAGATCCATTTATTTTTATTCTCCGTTAAGATGTTTTTTGATTTCACTTAAAAATGAAAGCGAGCCAAAAGCTATTATTACATCACATTCTTCGCTAAGACTGTTATCTACGGCTTTTGTGATGTCCGAAACGGCTGTAACATTTGGGTTGTATTGTTTTATTACATCAGCCAGTTCCTGAGCTTTCAGACCTCTTTTGCCTGTAGTACTTATTGTATAGATCTTCATTGCCCGTTTGGCAGTCAGTCTGGCTATTTCATTGTAATTTTTATCTTTGAACGATCCGGTGATATATACTATTTTTTTATCCGCAAAATATATATCTATAGTTTCCCGAAGTCTTGTGGCTGCAGCTTCGTTATGTGCGCCATCAAGGATAAATATAGGAGAAGATGTTCTGAGTATCTCAAATCTTCCGCTCCACTGAGCTTTTAAAAGACCGTCATAAATATGTTTATCAGAAATATCCGTTCCGTTATTGTTCAGAAGCTCACACGCATCTATAGCAAGTGCTGCGTTTTCTGTCTGAAATTTTCCAAGCATTCTGATTTTTATATCCTTAAAATCCTTATAGCTGAATATCTGAAAATTACCATCATAAGAATAATCGCTTATATTATATATCTTTGAAATTTTAAGATATGCTGATTTTGCAGTACAAACATTTCTTAAAATGTCTATAACCTTAGGATTTTGAGATATTGTTACTACATTGCTGTTTTGTTTTGTTATTCCGGCTTTTTCAGTGGCAATTTCCTCAATAGTTTTTCCAAGAAATTGTGTATGTTCAAGACTTATAGAAGTTATTACTGTAAGTATATTTTTATCAATTACATTGGTGGCGTCATTTTTTCCTCCCATACCGGTTTCGAGCAGTATATAATCACATTTTTCTTCTTCAAAAAAACAGAAAGCGATGGCTGTTTCTATTTCAAAAACAGTTGGATGTGCAAGTCCTTCTTTTAGCATTTCGTCTACAGCTTTTTTTACTCTTTCTGTACATGATGCAAATTTTTCTTCGGTTATATTTTCGGAACATATTTGTATCTTTTCAAGATAATCCATTACTGCAGGTGAAACATATCGTCCTGTTTTGTATCCTGCTTCAAGGAGAATGCTGTCAAGAAAAGTACCTACCGATCCTTTTCCGTTTGTTCCGGCAATGTGTATAAATTTTAGTTTGTCCTGCGGATTTGAAAGTTTCCGGCACAAAGCTGATATATTATCAAGTCCGGGCACAATTCCGTAATTTTCAGCTTCTGATATATAATTGACTGCGTCAGAAAAATTCACAGAAAAATCCAGCTCCTTCATTATATTATAGTCACCTATAATTATACTCCACTTAATTAACCGGTGTCAAGAGTAAGATTTTTTAGATTTGAACGAGAATAAATACTTCTATTACATTTTATTCGCTATATCAGAAAATGTACAGAAGTACGAGAAGGAACAGGACGCAGAGAAACATCAGGAAAATGACAAAACTAAAGAAAGTACAATGCCGAAGGATTACGAACAAGCAAAGAAGTAAAGTTTATTGGTAATAACGCAGATATTGACACGGCAAACAAAAAATATTATACTTATGAATATGATAGTGTAATATTTGAAACAGATGCCCAAAATCCTGAAAATCAAGTATGGAATGTAAACGGAATAAACCTTATCTCCAGACAGATAAACTGAGAAATGTTCTATTGCCTTTACAACGGTCATGCAGATATAACCGGTATGGTAGACGAAACCGGAAAATTATCCGAAAAATATTACTATGATGAATGGGGACTGGAAACAGAGACATTAAAATATGGTGATGTAACCGGTGATGGCAATGTAAATATAAACGATTATTCACTGCTGAAAAAATATATACTTGAAGAATCATCAGAACTGACGATAGTATCAGACTTGAACGGTGACGGAACAGTAGATGTACACGACTCAAATATATTAAAGCAAATCGTATTAAAGTCGGTAAGATATTGTCCTGCAGATGAAAACAGAGATGGATTCATAAATGAAAAGAGCAAATGAGTATCATGATTATGTTTTGGAACAAATGCAAAAATTTGATACAGTATCAAAAGGTGATCAACATAAATTTTCGAACTTGTATGAACAACTTAAAAGTAAAATTATTGATAATCCTGAAATGCTTACTAAAGATTATTGGAAAAACAAATAGGAGTTGTCAGAATGAAATATTATAAATTGATATATGATTTTGAAAATGATGATGATTATGCAATGCTTAAGTCGGATGATATAACTGATTTTTATGATAACAGAATTTCAAAAGGTGAATATATAGATTGTTGGGATAATGATATCAAGCTTAAATATAATGAAGATGATGGAAATATTCTATCTGATTTTTTAGCCATTGATAATGGTTGGATAATTGTATCTAAAAAGTTTTGTAATGTAATGCATGAAATATTGAATGAAAACATTCAATGTTTAGGTATTAAGATAATAAATGAAACAACGAATGAAGAAAACAATACATATAAGATTTTAAATGTAACTAAGCATTTAGACGCATTAGATCTTGATAATTCAGTCTATGATATTTTTCAATTTGGTGAAGATAGAGTATTATCAATCGAGAAATATGCTTTGAAGAAAACTATCATAGAAAGCAATAATATATTTAAATTAGATAACGAAACAATTCCTGTGTTTGTATCTGAGAAATTTAAACAGGTTGTTGAAGAGAATAATTTAATCGGATTTCAATTTATAGAAGTCAAAACAGTATAAATACATACAGCCATAATCTCTCTTGTTTCTAAAAAAGTACTTAAGTTTGAAGACCAGATCAAATCAGAATCAGAGTATTACTACGATTCCAGAAATAACATGCTGCTCTCAGCTGATAAGGTTGGCGGAAAATATGCTGTAACTGATTATGAATATAACCTTGCCGGTCTTGTAACAGCAGAAGCATCGCCTGAAAGCTTTGCCAATATTTCATCAGATGAACCACTTTCAACTACAGTATATTCAATATCAAATGCTTCAGGGCACACTGAGTATACATATGATAATGCCGGAAGACTGAAAACAAAAGAGTTCGTCGGAAAGACATACATTATTGATATATAGTATTAATGGTGGTTCTGATAAGCAGTCTGGTGGTATAAAAGAAGCTCACAAACCAGTGTCATATAAAAGACCGTCTGGATTTAGAAAAGGTGTTAGAGGTAACACATGGAAAAATGCTAAAAATACAAATGGTGATGTTATTGATCCAGTAACTCAAAAAATCATGAACGAATCTGAGCCATGGGATATGGGACATAAACCAGGATTTGAATTTAGAAAGCATCAAAAAAGTGCTGAAGAAAGGGGAATAACAAGAAAACAGTTTTTGGATGAATATAATGATCCTAATCATTATAGACCTGAATTGCCAAGTTCAAACAGAAGTCATAAAGGTGAAGATTTAACTGATAATTATTTTGGAAAGTAATAAGAGGTTAGTATGGATAGAAAAATAATAGCTAATAAGGAATTAGAAGTGATAGGTGGAAAGCCTAAAGTATATCGTTATTGGGATGAGAAAGAAAAAAAAAGTATTGATATTCTATCTTGTATGGATAGACCACATTCTGGGATCGCATCTTATGCCACTATTGGTTTATCAGAATATAATATAGGAATGATAAGTGACGAGAAACAAATACGATTGGAATTAGTTGGGGTATGCGATGAGAAAGAAGAGTTATTTCCCAATATATTATCTACGACAGCGTTTGAAATAATGGATAGGGGCAATTGCGGATATGGATATATTATTCCAAACGTGATTTCACAGTATATTAATAATTGTGAAATGAAGCACATATACTTAACGAATCCATTTTTGTGGGAAGGATTTAATTCTGTTGAATATGAAAATACTAAAATTGCATGGTTGTTAATTGTTCCTATTTCAAATCAAGAAAGAGAATATGCAAAAGCAAAAGGTTGGGAAGCACTGGAAACTAAATTTGAAGAAGCGAATATTAATATTTTCGATATAAAAAGGTTATCTGTAATATAAATGTTTGTAATCCTATTGAAAGGGGCTGTAAAAAAAACTCCTCTAAAATACAAAGGACATCTTGAAGCGGATATAACAAGACTTGTTGATGAAAACGGTGACCTTGCAGAAAAATATTACTATGATGAATGGGGAGTAGAGACAGAGACCTTACGTTACGGAGATATAACCGGCGATGGAGAAGAAAATATCAACGATTATACTCTGTTAAAGCGACATCTGTTCTTTAACTCATCAGAGCTTACAGCTGAACAGCAGCTTGCATCAAATCTTAATGGAGACGGTAAAACTGACGCTGATGACCTGAACATATTAAAGCAGATTCTTTTCGGAGACTTAAAGAACTGTCCTGCAGACACAAACAAGGACGGATTCATAAATGAAAAGAACAATATCAAGTATGCAGGATATATCTATGACGGAGAAACCGGACTGTATTATCTGAACGCAAGATTCTATGACCCTCAAATAGCACGATTTATACAGGAGGTTGCTGCAAGTATTGCCATAGGTGGAAAGATAGGCGGTAAAATACCGACAGGTAAGGTTTCTGTACTCAAAGTTAGCGCATTAAGTAAGATACGAAATGCAATTGATAATTTCGGAACACCGGCACTTGCCGGAGCAAATGGTATGGTGATATCAGGTGCAGTACCGATAGAAGCAAGTATATCGTCTACTGCTGTTGCGAGTGCATAGGGAGTAGTGGCAGGTGCTGCGGTTGGGCAGAATGTTGTTTATAGTGTTAATGGTGGTTATGATCAGCTGTCTGGTAGAGGTGCTTTACAAGAAAGTTTTAGCACAGTAGGAAATGATAAAAGTAGTCCTAAAAAAGTAAAAAAATTAAGAGAATGGTTATCTGATGATAAAGATTTGCTAGAAGAAGTTACTAAATGGTATAATGATAGTCCAGAATGGCGGGGAATAGATCCAGACAAAACAGATGTATTTTATAGACTACAGTCTGAAGTTAGAGAAATAAGAAAGAAACCTGGTGAAAGCGGTGGGCATCATCCACATGGTTTAGGATTGGGTGGTCCAGAAGGGCAAAAAACTTACTTTAACTGGAGAAACAGCAAAAGTGAAAAATCATACACATAGTCAAGTTACAGGACTACAAAGACGAGTAATTAATAGTATAAAATAAAAGAAGTAGAAAAAGGTATGACCGGTTGATATAGCGTCTACAGTTATTAGAGGAGTTAATTTTAATTGTTATAAGAAAGAGAGGAATAGATTTACTTATGGATAGTAAAATCATCGAATTTATTAATTGGGCTAAAAGAAATAATTGGAGTATAATCGAAAAAAAAGAAAAAAACCTTTGTCTGAAAACAGATATAACATCAAGGTATAAAGTAATACCTTCTGAGTATGTGGAACTGTTAAAGAGAATTAAACAGATGATTGCACCAAATGAAAAAGCATGGTTTATATGTGAAGATGAATACAACGATAAATCTGAAATTGTATTTAAATGGAATGAATTTGAGTTAATAAGTTTAGAGGCTGCTAAAGACGATGATGAATGGAAATCAGAAATAATTTCATGGTGGAACGAAAAATTACCAATATTTTTGTCAGTGAATGATGGATATTCTTTTTATGCTATTGATTTAAGTAATAATAAAGGAAGTATCGTTAAAGGATATGAACCAGAATTTGAAGAAACTGAAGAAGTTGCAAGCAGTTTTGAGGAATTTCTTGAATTAATCATGTTGAATAAAATCAAAATATGATCGTTGTGTTCTTTTTGTAATTTAAAACTAACAAAAGGCTTATAATACGTAAATACGTGGTTTTAAGTCTTTTGTGTTATTGTATTGACATATCAGCAAATCCATATTGAAAAATCTGAAACGGCAGATAAAATAACTGAATCCTTCATACTTATAAATTAAAATCAACAGCAACAGAGAACGGTAAGGAAAACTATAGTGAATGACAATAAGAATGTTACTTTCAATTAATTGCAATAAACACTGTTGCTAAATTGTTGTAACGTAAATTGAGTTTTCGAATGGATAGTTGATCCAACTTCTGGAGTAACTCACAGAAGATTTATTCCTAATGGAAAAATTAATGGCATTCCAAATCAGAGACCGAAATAGGAGAAAGAAATTAAAATATGAAGATAAATGTAAAAATGCTTGATGAATGCGGAATAAAATATGATTGGATAACATTATATATTGGCATAAGTGTCAATTTAGTAGAGTGTAAAGAATTATCGATATACGCACTTAAAGAATTAGAAAATAATGAAGATTTGGATAATGAGTTTATAATTGAAGTAGCGTGGGGGAATGAAGATTATTTAAAAGATGAATTACTTTCAAAAATGATTTTGCGTTTAAATTTGGAGATACCAGTTCCAAATAGCGATATTTGGAACTTTGAAATAAGAAAGTTAAGATATTCAAAATTAAATTATTTAAATAGTACAATAGATGATGCTGGTGAACTATTAAAGAATGTAGAGGAAGTATATGCTGATTTTTGTTACCCTCAAGAAATGGAAGAATTTATATTATATATGCCTGTTGAGGACAATGTAGTAGCTAGTTCAATTGAAGATAATATTAAACGAATGGTAAATAGCTTTGAGAGTTTTCTGATTGATGAAAAAAAGGCGTTAGAGGCATAAACCTAAATTATTCATAGCATCATAAGCTGTTTCTTCTGAGCCACATATTACATGTTTTAAAAGTTTTATCTGATAGCCGGTGTGTTAGGGTATGATCAATTGGAAAAACTCACTTCGAAACTATAGTGAACGACATTTTTATTGTTACTTTTTAAAATATTTAGAGAAACGCTGATTTATCCATAAATAAGCGTGGTAAAACGTGGTGAAGCTCCACGACTCTTCTGTTCTGGAGATACGATGACGTCGTATTTCCGGTTTAATCAGTGTTTCACTAAAGGTAAAGTCAAAAACTATATTGTTCACTATGATTTAAGTATGATAAAAATCAAAGGATGTGTTAGCACTTTGGAAGTTAAAATAAAGAATGTTATTGATGAATATATCGTGAATGTAAATAAAATGTGTAATATATTGTTACAAGGGATAAACTTGCAAGAAAATCTTAATCTTAATACTAAGTATCAATTTTTTGAATATAGAAATAAAACACGAAAAACAGAATTCTATATGAATGATATTAAATTTAAATTGCATGGAAGAGGTTGTTTTGTTTTCTGCAAAGAAATGTTTTTAAATTGGGATTTTGGGTATAGGAGTAGATGGTGTGGAATAGATCCATATAAAGTTGGTATGACTCTAAAAGAAAATAAAAGTCCTTTTATAGAATATTATGATGGAGAAATATTGAAACAAGCATGCGTGCAGGCTGTAATTGAAGGTGAAATGATTAGTAAAGGGAATCTTTATCACTACTCAATACTTGATAACGAGACGTTTATACCAGATTTTCCTGATGAATATGATATATTATTGATAGAAAATTTCGGCAAAAAATGGTTGATTAAAAGAAATAAGGAAATTGATAAATTTTTACGAAAAAGCAATCGAGTTCATAATGAGGTGCATAATAATTTGAATGCTTATACTTTACGATTTTTTTTGGAAAATAAAGAAGTGTATTCAATTCCTTATGATGATGTATGTTATCCAGAAAGTGCTATTAAAATCATGTCTGATAATATTATTTGGAATTTGAAAAAATGTGAAAGTTAATAAAACAGAATTTATATAGATAAAAAGATTGAAATTTAAATTTTGTTATTAGGAATTTCACATATATATATAATATTATTTTTCTATAACAGCGACGCAATATACACTTACACACCGCAAGGATTAGTTTCAAAAGAAGAAGTGAAAAAATCCGGAAAAGTTGTTATTACCAAAGAATACACTTATGATAAAAACGGAAATGTATTAAAATCAACAGTAACAGAGAACGGTAAGGAAAACTAAATTTACAGAGAGGAAGAGTAACGAAAAAGAGGCAGCAGACAGAGTAACAAATGAATTTATTTTTGTGCCTTGAAGCGTAGCGTAAAGGAATGGTCATAAATATGATTAGATAATATGCCTTGTTTAAAAGTGTATTTGTTATAAATTTTGTGATATACTGAAAATATTTTTTTTGTAAAAATCCAGACGTGATATTTGTTGCAAAAACAAAACTCGTGTGGTATAATGGTAAAAGTGAAAATTACACATAAAACGGAGGTCGGAAAATGGAACTGTATTTATGGAACTTACTTGCTAATTCAGCACCGCTCACAGGTGACACACGAGATATAAAATTGCCAATCATTATAGCAGTGATAGCTGTAATACTGATAGTTTTAAGTGTTGCTCTTTCATCAAAGTCAAAAGATAAAAAATAAGAATAAAAATAATCACAGTCAAGTAAAAAAGGCTGTGATTTTTATTTTTTATAAATGTATAGATTTGTTTTTTCTCTCATATTATTAATTGTCATCAAAAATAAATTTTAAATTTTAATTATGGGAGGATAAAATGGAAAAATATTATCCGGAGGGAATATTATTTGACAAACCTGAAAATCAGAAGAGTATCAGGAGCATAGAAGAAATCATAAACGCTGAAAAAACAGGTAAAATATTAGAAGCCTATGCATCTGTATGTGATAAGGAACATAACCTGATTGTTGACTTGCCTTGTATAAAAGGCGTTATCCCAAGAAATGAAGGTGCTTTTGGTATAGATGACGGTTCAACAAAAGATGTGGCTTTGATATCCCGTGTAAATAAACCTGTTTGTTTTAAGGTGATGAGTATCAATACCGACAGTCAGGGGAATCCTGTAAGTGTGAATCTTTCACGAAGAGCCGCACAGATGGAGTGTTTTGAAAATTATATATGCAGTCTTGATGCAGGGGATATAATTGACGCTGTTGTTACACATATAGAACAGTTTGGCTGTTTTGTTGATATAGGTTGCGGTATACCGTCGCTCATACCCGTTGATGCGATATCGGTTTCCAGGATCTCAAATCCATCAGACAGATTTTATATATCCCAGAAAATCAGAGTTATCGTAAAAGATGTTGATAAGCAAAGAAAATATCCGAGAGTCAATCTTACGCATAAAGAACTTCTCGGAACATGGAATGAAAATGCTGAACTTTTTAATGTTGGTGAAACGGTAGCAGGAATAGTAAGATCGGTCGAAAGTTACGGTATCTTTGTTGAACTTACTCCAAATCTTGCAGGCCTTGCAGAACTTCGTGAGGGAGTTACTGCCGGTCAGCAGGCAGGAGTGTATATAAAAGCGATCATTCCTGATAAAATGAAAGTAAAACTTATAATCACTGATGTATTTGACGGACAGTCAAGAAACAAAGATATAAAATATTTTGTAAATGGTGAACATATTGATTACTGGAGATATACTCCTGATGGTGCTGGCAAGATGATAGAAACAGAATTTATTCAGAAATGATCTTGTTTCTGTATGCCAATGCAGCCTGTTCCTGTTTGTTCGGACCGAAAGTATAATATACTTTGTCTTTTATTGCGTCCGGCAAGTATTGTTGCTTTACATAGTGATTTTTGTATATGTGAGGATATTTGTACCCTATAGCATGCCCTATAGAATTTGCACCACCGTAATGTCCGTCTTTAAGATGTGCCGGAATCTCACCGTAGTTTCCGTTTTGCACATCACTCATTGCTGCGTCTATTGCTTCAATTGCACTGTTTGATTTTGGAGAGGTGCATAGAAGAATAACAGCCTGTGCAAGTGGAATACGTGCTTCAGGCATACCAAGCTGTAAAGCTGAATCAACACATGATTTTACTATAGTAATAGCTGAAGGATAGGCAAGTCCTATATCTTCTGAAGCTATAACAAGCAGTCGTCTGCATACTGAAATAAGGTCATCAGCATGAAGTGCTCGTGCAAGGTAATGTAAAGCTGCATTTTCATCGGAACCTCTTATTGATTTTTGAAAAGCTGACAGTATATCATAATGCTGAGAACCATCACGGTCATAGTTCATATTGCTGCGCTGTGAAAGTTGTCTGACATCATCAAGAAGGACTGTTATACCGTTTCCGTCAGCTTGGCCTGCAAGAACACTTAGTTCTGTGGTGTTCATGGCTTTTCTTACATCACCGCCACAAGTAAATGATATGTGTTCTATAACTCCGTCTTCAACAGTAATTTTAAAACCTTTTTCTTCTTCAATCTTTTTATAGGCACGCTCTACAGCAACTGCAACATCATCAGATGTTACCGGTTTGAATTCAAATAATGTAGAACGGCTTATCAGAGCATTAAATACTGCAAAATAAGGATTTTCTGTTGTAGAAGCAATAAGGGTTATACTTCCGTTTTCAATGTATTCAAGAAGACTCTGCTGTTGTTTTTTGTTCAGATACTGTATTTCATCAAGGTACAGTAAAATACCGTCACAACCGGAAAAAGTATTGATCTCAGCGATAATATTTCGTATATCATCTGTTGTTGCTGACGTACCGTTGAGCTTATGAAGTGATTTGTTTGTTCTTTCAGCAATTATTCTTGCAACAGTAGTTTTTCCTGTTCCGGAAGGACCAAAAAATATCATGTTCGGAATGGTACCGGATTCTATTATTTTTCTTAGTGGTTTGTTTTTTTCAAGAAGATGTCTCTGTCCAACGACGTCTTCTATTTTTTTTGGCCTTATTTTGTCAGCTAGTGGTGATGACACGGACTTTCCTCCTTGATATTACTTACATCTGATCGTTTAGTTTTTTATATTTATATGAAACAAGATAAAGTAAAGCGTTATTGCTGCCTGTTATCTGAGCGGTTATTATGAGATCATTAATATTATAACAATTTATAAGACCGAGATTTCCAAATTTCATTAATATTTCGAGATTGTCGGTTTTAACATAGTGTTCTATAAACTCAATGCAGTTTGCATTAAGATATGATTCATACATATTTTTAGCGTCCTCGCTTAGTTCTGTCGGTTCGCCCAGTCTGAAAAGTGCGATCTTTACTTTTGAAAATGCTGATATTCTGTTCATGAAGAGTGAATCGTATCTTTTCCACGAAAATTCTGAGTTGCATATATTTATAAAAGAAGCGTCAAGTCCGTTTTTATCTTTGGGTATATAGATAAATTTTTTATCTGTTATCTGAGGATATTTCTTTTCATAGTTTACAGAAGAAGAAAACAAATCAGACAGTAAGCGATTTCTTTTTTCTGTTTTATCATAGGTGACAAGAGTGATACCTTTAAGATGCATACAGTTTTCAAATGCTGTTTCAGAAATTTCCTGTATAGAGTCAGGTATTTCTATTTCTCTGAGATTTGTACAGTTATAAAAAGCACTTGCTTCTATTTTTTTTATAGTAGGAGGCAATGAAATTTTTTCAAGACTTACGCATGCTGCAAAAGCACCGCCGGAGATCTCAGTGAGACCGTAGGGAAGTTCTACTGATGTCATCATATTACAACTGTCTTCGCTGTTGTGTCCTGCAAAAGCGCGGAAACCTATCTTTTTAACAGGTTTGCTGTTTATGATTTCCGGTATTTTAAGTGATGAAAATTTATTGCTTGAAACTCCTGTAATAGTTATACCTTTTTCCTGAACTTCATATTTTAGATTTTCATATTGTTGCATATAATTTTATCCCCATTCATAAAAATTTTTCAGGGACTTATGAAGAAGTCCCTGAAATAAAACGAAAATGCATTACATATTACTCATAAAGAGGATATTTGCTGCAAATTTCGTTTACGCCTGCTCTGATAGCGTCTGCACTGTTTTCAAAGTCTGTAGCAGTGAGGTATATGTACTCAGCTATCTTTCTCATGTCGTCTTCTTTAAGACCACGGCTTGTAACAGCAGGAGTACCTATTCTGACACCGCTTGTAACAAATGGACTCTGTGGGTCGTTAGGAATAGCGTTTTTATTTACAGTAATATATACTTCATCGAGTCTGTGTTCGAGTTCTTTACCTGTAATGTTGAAAGGCTGAAGGTCAACAAGCATAAGATGATTGTCTGTTCCGCCTGAAACAAGGTTGAAACCTTTTTCAACAAGAGCATCAGCAAGAGCCTTTGCATTTGCAACGACCTGTTTCTGATATTCTTTGAAGCTGTCCTTGAGTGCTTCGCCGAAACATACAGCCTTTGCAGCGATAACGTGCATAAGAGGGCCACCCTGGATACCCGGGAATATAGCTTTGTTTATTTTCTTTGCAAGTTCTTCATCGTTTGTAAGGATAAGACCGCCTCTTGGTCCTCTGAGTGTCTTGTGTGTTGTTGTTGTAACTACGTCAGCATATGGAACAGGTGACTGGTGCTGGCCTGCAGCAACAAGACCTGCGATATGAGCCATATCTACCATAAACATAGCGTTTACAGACTTAGCGATATTTGAGATTCTTTCAAAGTCTATTGCTCTTGGATATGCACTGGCACCTGCAACGATGAGCTTAGGATTGTTTTCCTTAGCAAGCTGTTCAAGTTTGTCATAGTCGATCTTGCCGTCATCTCCGAGACCGTATGAGATGAAGTTGAAGTATTTACCTGAAAGATTTACAGGTGAACCGTGTGTAAGGTGACCACCGTGAGCAAGGCTCATACCAAGAACAGTGTCGCCCGGTTCAAGAAGTGCAAAGTAAACAGCTGTATTAGCCTGAGCACCTGAGTGAGCCTGAACGTTTGCAAATTTTGCACCGAAAAGTTCTTTTGCTCTTTCGATAGCGATGTTTTCAACGATATCTACACATTCGCAACCGCCATAGTAACGTTTTGAAGGATAACCTTCTGCGTATTTGTTTGTAAGAACAGAACCCATTGCAGCCATAACTTCAGGTGAAACTATGTTTTCGCTTGCGATAAGTTCGAGATTTCTTCTCTGACGGGAGAGTTCCTTGTTCATTGCTTCTGCTACTGCCGGATCTGATTTTGCTACAAATCCGATAGAATCCATAAGGTTATTGTACATATTTTCCGACTCCTTGTAAAAAAATATTTATTTAATGTTCTGTTTTATAAAATAAATAAAAATCAGATATATTAATTATATACTATTTTTTGAATAAATACAATATATATTTTTTTAAAAATGGCATATTCATAAAAAAACTTTAAAGTGAAATTATTTCCTGTACACGCAAATCAATTTTCAAAACCTTGACAGACATGGTATAATAGAATTATGAAAAATAACGGAATAACAGAGTATTTTGAGGAAGTAGAAACAGAAGAAGAGTATAATGGCTATTTTTGCAGGAT
>SVNW01000051.1 GCA_015066745.1 Ruminococcus sp.
AATCCCAGATAAAAAAATTACAAAAGCTTTTTTATTTGAAAGTGCAATTGATTTGATGAGTTTCTATACGCTATGCTTTTCAGGAGATAGAAAAAAATTAGAAGGAACAACACTAATATCAATGGCTGGTCTTAAGCCAACCATTCCTAAGAAACTTGAAAGAGAAGGAATCAAAATTATTTCTTGTGTTGATAATGATGATGCAGGACGAAAGTTTGAGCAAGAAAACAATTTTCAACGTTCTGAAAGTGTGAAAAGACATTTGGATTACAATGGATTTAAAGACTGGAACGAACTTTTAATCTACAGAACAATAAACCATATTCCACACGAAATTCCACACGAAACAAAAACAGAAGAAAAAATTCAAGAAAATAATATTAATTCAACCTATATTATGAGGAGATAACAAATGAAAAAAAAATCCGATTCTGCAAATCCACAAGTAATTGATTTATACCTTTCTCATGAACTTTTTAATACCGTTATATCTACGTTATCAATGTTCATGCTAACTTCTGAATCAAATCCATATGCTATTTTTGCTGAGAAACTTTATAAAAAAATAATGAACTATGGAAGATATTTTTTAAACAATGATGAAGAAAATGTAGCTATACATTTATATGAAAACGAATCAGCGTTACTCATAAAATTATTCGCTATTTATGTAAATGCTATTGAAGCACCTAACAATGACTATTTTGAGGAATTTAAAATCAACAGAAAAAACAACATAAAACTGTAGAAAATACATGTTAAAGGGTTTGGGAATATTCCCAATTTTGCGGAGCAAAAAAACGCAGTCAAGGTGCAACCTTGCCCAATCTGTTTTGCACGCTCGTTTGAGTGTACAAAACAGGTATTGGGTAACACTACCCATTCCGTACTTATCTTACGTTTTTGAAGCAGTTTTTTCACTAACTGAAAAAGAAAGGACGTGTGATATTCTTGAAAGAATTAAGTATTAGTTTCACACTCGGTAAAGCAAGCTCTCAACACGGTGCTAATGTTGCACATAATAACAGAGAATTTATTGCGAGCAATGTACACAAAGAAAAAATATCTGAAAACATCACATTCACAATAGAAGATCCTCATACTGCTTATGAAAAACTTTTTTCTAGTGCAGTTGCAGAATACAATGCTAAGCAGAGTCGCCCATGCCGGCAGATTACAGATTACTTTGAACACATTTCTAATAGCAAACGTGAAGAAGCATTCTATGAAGTCGTTGTTCAGTATGGCGATAATCAAACTGCACCTTGTGGAAGCTCGGTCGGAGAGGAAGCCAAGAAAATTCTTATCGAATACATGAATGAATTTTCAAAAAGAAATCCAAACTTATATGTATTCAATTCTGTTCTGCACATGGATGAAGCTTGCCCTCACCTTCACATTAACTTTATTCCGTTTTATACAACAGGACGAAAAAATGGATTAAGCAAAGGTGTATCAATGAAATCTGCATTAGATGAGCAAGGATTTACAGCAAAAAATGCAAAAGAAAATCGATTAGTAGCTTGGGAAGAAAGTGAAAGAAATCATATGGAATTACTCTTAAATAAATATGGTTTTCAGCGAGATAACAAGAAAGCTACTCATATTCACATGAACGTTCCTGAATATAAATCTTCACAAGACGAAAAAAGAATGATTTCTACATTAAGAGAAATCAAAAAAATTTCTGATGAAAATAACACAGAAATGCATCTACAAAAATTAAAATCAAAAATTTTTGTACTTGAACAATCAAATCAAAAATTAATCACTCAAAAAAAATCACCCTACAAATCATTCTACTATTCATCACCCGATAAGCAAGCTTACGTACAAAGTCAACTTGATCAATATAATATTCCATATCGTGAAACTGACAACGGATTAGAAGCACAAGAATGTTATGTCGATGATATAAGAAAAATCGAAAAGACATACATTCCACCAAAGAATAACGAAAGAGAAAAACTTCGCAATATAATTGACAGACTAATTCTGCAAGTTGACACCTTTGAAGAACTATTAAAGAAATTAGAAACAGAAAAATATTTAATCAAAACAGGCAAGTATATTTCTGTAAAAAATCAAAATAATCCAAGTGGAAATTACATTCGTTTAAAATCTCTTGGTGAAATGTACACTGAAAACAGTTTACGAAACAGAATCAATTCTAGTAAAAAATTTATTTCAAATATAGAATCAGAAATCCAAAAAATAAAAACAGAAAACATTTTGCTTTTTTCTTTCAAAACTATCAAACTTTATACTGTCGCATTTAAAAAGAATGCACTGCCAATGAAAAAAATCAACTCGAAAAAACCTTACACATGGAACAACGACAAAGAACTTGATAAGATTTTTGAATTGAATAAAATTTTAGATACAAACACAACACTTGAAAATTTAAAAGATGAATTTGAAATTGATGATAAAATTTTCAAAGCAAAACAAGAAACATATCTTCAAGCTAAAGATGATCTATCTGCTTTTCTTGAACTTAAGCACCACATTGAAATCATCTTCGAAAACAAAATAGTTGCTCCGGAAGAAAAAATTAAAGCTGAAAAAGCATTAGCGTTACATCAGAACATCAATAAGAGCAATTATAAAAACATTAACAACCTCGTTGCCAGTGAAACTGAAAACTTACAAAAAATCGAACATGAACTAAATATTCTTCAAGAAAAGTTATCAAAATCAGCTGAAGCTTTTTCTTTGGCTGAAAAAATTGCAAACGGTACTTACGTTCAGGAACTTGTACAGAAAGAACGAGATAACAGAGAAGCCAAATATGTACCCAATGGTTTAAAAAATTAAAAATGTTCTTGCACAACAAAAACATGTATGTTATAATCATACAGAATAAAAATGAAAATGAAAGGCAGTGAAATAATGAAAAAGTCAAAAACATCTTCTGTTGCAAAAAACAAGTGGAATGCAAAGGCTTATGATTCAGTTCTTATAAATTTTAAAAAAGGACAAAAATCGCCAATAGCTGAATATGCAAAGAAAAAAGGTATGTCATTGAACGGATATATCAACTATCTGATAAAAATAGATATGGGTGATGAATATCCTAATCCCGATAATATAGAGATGACATCTATTGAAAAATGAAAATCACAAAAATTCATCAGAGTCTTTATCTTCAATTCCATCTCATAAAATTTTATCATTTATGAGATCGTTATCTTCATCTACAATTGAAGACGAAAACAAGAACATTGTTACCATAAATGATTGGCTTGAGTATTGGTTAGCAAATTTCTGCACTAATCTGAAAAAAAATACTTTCCTATATTATTCCCAAACTGCTCATATACACATTAGTCGTGTACTTGGCGATATAAAACTAATTGACTTAACAAATGAGGATATACAACTTTTCATAAATAGCCTTTATCTCGGTGTTGGTATTCCTGAACCGCTGTCGCCCAAGTCGATAAAAAACGTTCATGGTATTTTACACAAAGCACTTAGCATTGCTGTGTTACATAAATATATAGATGAAAACCCTGCCAACCACATTATATTGCCCAAAATCACAAAATCTGATATACGAGTTTTTTCAAATGCGGAATTACAGACTTTTTTGTCAGCAATAAAAAACCATGAAAAAGAGCTGCTATTTATTGTTGCTCTTTTTACTGGTATGCGACAAGGCGAACTAATTGGTCTGACATGGGATTGCATCAACTTCGAGGAAGGTTCAATCTATCTTTATCGCCAGCTAGTTAAAGACAGAGAAACAAAAAATTATAAATTTACTACATTAAAAAATAATAAAAGCAGAAAACTATTTCCTGCTAAACTTATCATGAAAATGCTATACGAACTGAAAAAAAAATCTTTTTCTGAAAATAACTTCGTTTTTATTTCCCCTAGAACGAAATCACATTATACTGCTCCGGCTGTTTATAATAGCTATAAAAAAATTGTAACTAAAATCGGTATTCCAGAAATGAGATATCATGATCTGCGTCATACGTATGCAGTGCTGTCATTGCAAGCCGGAGATGATATAAAAACACTTCAAAACAACTTAGGTCATTACTCATCAGCTTTCACACTTGACGTATATGCACACTATACATCAGATATGCAATATATAAGTTCCAATAAAATGTCTGACTTTATTTCTGCCAATTTTCCGGAACTTAATTTTTAATACTTTATGAGTATCGGGCAATTATTTACCCTTTCTTTTTTATTTCGCATATTATATAATATGAACATGAGCTAAACACTCATAATATTAATATAAAAAAAGGAGGACATTTATATGGCAACTTCACAAAAAAGGAGGACATTTATATGGCAATTTCACCAAAAATGAGAGATGTTGATTTAAACGTTTACTATGGTAGTAGTTATTTTATTCAATTATTTTTAGAGTTTAACCCAGATATGCAAGAAAAAACTGTTGCATATGCGAATAAATACTTTCGAGAAAAAACAAATAGTATATTTTTAGACGAAAAAGCGTTTCGCAAATATTTACATGGACAATACATGAAACATGACGATCTAATAAATGCTCTTGTAGAGTGTGGTTTGGATAAAAGAACTTTATTATATGTACGTACTATAGGTAATATCTTAAAAGCAATTGCGGATGGCGATACCGAATGCAATGCTAAATGTGATGCTGAAACATACAACCCAACCATGGATAAAATCTATTTCAGGTTAGATATACTGTTGAAACTTGCTGAAGAAATTATTTGTCTTATGGATGAATTAGAAAGTGACTGCACTATGGATGAGTTATCAACAGCTTTGACCGCTGTTATTAAACATAGTTCTCCACTAGTATATAAGAATTATTCGGAAAAATTAAAAGTTTGGGAGGAAAAAAAGAAAATGGAAAAGAAAATCCATCTGATTAATGCTGTACTGGACGTTTGGAAAGAACTGAGTAAAAAGGTTTCTACGTTAAGTGAAAGCGAGACTGATGTTCAAGAAAAAGTGTATCTTGAAGAGTATTCTACAATGTTCGCAGATTTTACAAATAATGTGCAAGATATATTGGAATCTACAGGCGAATATGATGAATTTTCTCAGATTGTTAAGTCTGAGTTCTCAACTTATATTAAGACACTTTCGTTTAAAAACTATATGCAAAATCGTTTCAGCGACGTTAAACATATCACTCGCTCTTATCCATCTTTATTTATTCCTATTGCACACCACTACATTACACAACACTACTTCAACTCACACCCTGAATTCTCACTTAAAGATCTCTCTGAAATAGAGATGCTTAACAATCCCTCAGAATATGTGCATAGCATAATGGAAGCTACTTTCAAAGACTATAAGACACTTATAGAACTTACTGAATTCCATACAAAAACTTATCACGACGATAGTGAGCGTAAGGAACAGGCTATCGAATTGTGCAAAAAAATTGAGTGCAATGGTGAGTACTGGGTTAATTTAGACCCGCAAGATAGATTCCTTGTACAGCTTTCACATTCTTTATTTGTCAACACTCTAAAAATACTTAGTGAACAAGAATTTTGTGAATGTCTTGATATTTGTTCAGCTGTACTTGATATCATATTTGACGTTGATCTTGAAACTTACCTGTTACCAGAAAAGTCTGCTGATACTGAGATTATCGACCTTATGCTTGTTAATAAATTTGAAGCTAATCTTGATGAACTTGATGAACTTGATGAGAAACGTTGGGATGACGACTTTGACGAAGGAGACTACGATTTCCAAGATGCTTGTGATGAATGTTACGACGCTTTGGTAGAGCATTTCAATTTGGGCGATAATATGAGTACTTGCAACAGACGTTATATTATAAGGAAAGCGTATGAATTTTTTGTTGAACAAACTTCTATCAAAACTGAAAACGAATTTGCAGAAGACTTTTGTTTCTATAGTGATAATAATAACTGTGACATCATCAACACTTTTGAGCTTGAAATACAGACTGTATAAAGAAAGAGCTACTTCATTTTTGAAGTAGCTCTTTTTCATGAGATAATCTTGCCTAGTATTTCTTCTCACTATGCATGATATGTACAATAATCGAACCAATTAAGATTATCGTCAAAATACCCAACATTAACACTTGTATCATCACCATACTTACTATACATCAAATTTGCATAAGAACTAACTCCCTGTGCGGTATGCCTGAGAACTGGCTTATATTTCTTCGTGCTTGTTGATACTGTACATATAAAATCGCTAATTCCTCGTTCTTTAAGTGCAGCAAAATCCTCAATCATAACTTCACTTGCTGTATTCATTCTTTTATTTTTCATAGTCACTACTCCCCTTAAACTTCAAAATATCTTTTATTATTGTTCTTAAAATCATTGTAATTGTTTTGGCTTTGAGTTATTTATAAATCAACAGCCAAAACAATTACTTTCAGCTAAGCTTTATTTATCAGCTTGCACACTTACTTTCTTCCAACATTCTTTTGCTTTCTTCAATAGCTTTTTCAATCTCTTTTTTCTGTTTTTCAAACTTATCAATCATTATCTTCAATTCCTCATTACGCTTTATTACTGCATTCCTTTCTTCAATCAATTCAAGTAGATTTTCAAGAGTAATCAGTTCAGCATACAATGCAGACGTTCTGAAGCACTCGGTTTCCATTTCACTAAAATCATACGCCATACAAGCTGATACAGCACATTCAAATTTTCCTGTAATACCACTATCAAGTATTAAGTGTTCTGCATCTAAGTGTGAGTTTGCCTGCACTTTTGTAAGATACTCTTTCTGATTTAAATTCACAATCACCATAAATGTTTTCATAATCATTCCTCCAATTTTACTTTGAAACAACTCCGTCACAATAAAGACCACCATTCTTATAAGCCTTACTCATCAGTAAAAGAAAAGTATCCATCAGATCACTAAATTCTTCATCTTCCGCATAGTATTCAAGTTCTTCATCAGTAGTACTTTCCTTTACATCGCCATCAGCAATTCCTATGTTCAGCCAAAGCATAAACTGATTTTCATCGTTTACACATCTTGCAATTGTTTCCATCGCTCTTATAACCTTTATTCTCTCATTCATCATTAACACTTTCCTTTCTTGTCGGCAGGGACATTATCCCTACCGACTTACAACATAATTAAGCTATTTCATCAATGTAATCACAAATGTCACTGTAGATATCATCACATTCTTCATCAGAAACATCATGATTAACTCTGATACTCTCATAAACTTCGTCAAAGAAATAATCTCTAATCTCATCAGCGTCCTTTCCCATTTCAACCATTTCAGTTACTTTTTCAATACATCTTGCAAAATCATAAATATACATATAATCACTCCTGTTATTTTTTAAAAGATTTATTTACCTTATGTATATATTATACTATATTGTACCCAATATATCAATTGATATTTTTAACAAATATATCGGGGACAATATATATATTGTGTACAATAGACATTTGCAAAATATTATGTTAAACTAAAAAGGAAAGGTTGTGAAAATTATGTATAGCGAAGCAAACAAAAAAGCTGTAAAAAAATATTGTGAGAAAGCTTATGACGAACTTAAGATCCGAGTTTATAAAGGACAAAAAGAGCAAATCAAAAAATATGCGGAATCAAAAGGGTTAAGCGTTAATAGCTTTATAAATCAACTTATTTCAAAAGAAATGGGTATAGATTTAAACGAAAAAAATATAAATGATTAAATATTGCAATAAACACCAAAAGCCTAAGCAGAGATTAAACCGCTACAGGCTTTTGGTGTTTTACAAATATATTAGAATATCTTGTTGATTATTATCAATAAAAGTGATATAATTGCTATTGTGTCGGATACCTTCCGCTCGGAAGGAGGTGTAAAGCAATGGATTTTACTTCTTTCGTTCTGTCAGTCCTTGCGAGTGTTATAGCTAACTGTTTATCTGAGCTATATCAGACACTCAAGAACAACAAGGATAAAACCAAAAATTAATCTGACACAAAAATAAGCACCCTACAGCTGGACCCTGTGGGGTGCTTTTTTGGTGTGAAATGCAATGGATTTCACTTTACTTCTTCGGTTTTATTATAGCACCAGAGATAGTATTTGTCAATAGTACCGCTTTAATTCACAAATACATTTTTTCATAATCACTTGACTTTTTCTCAACTTAATGCTACAATTATTTTGTAATACAAATATTACAGTGTAATACATTACAATTAATGAGGTGAAATGCAAATGGACGAAAAAAAAGTAAGAAGCATTCGTCTTGACGACGAAACAAACGAAAAATTCAAAGCTTTATGCACGGAGCTTGGCGGACAAAGCGAATGTGTCAACACTCTGATCAACGCTTTTGAATTAAATCGTAGCAAATCTATCTTAACTGATATGACCGCTGACATTAATGAATTTGAAAGTCTTGTAAATCGCTTGGTGTCTGCTTACACCCATGCACTAGCATTAAAACAAGACGCAGAAACAAACGCAAAAGAAACAGTTGAGCGTGAATTAAAAGCAAAAGATGAAATAATAAACAGACTCACAACAGAATTAACGTCAGCAGAGCAAGCATTAAAGAACAAAGAAGCCGAATGTACGGAACATATAAAAGATTCTGACATCAAGCTTGCTAACGCTCTCAAAGAAACAAACACATATAAGAATGAGATTGCCAAACTTGCAGAAGAACTGAACACTTCCAAATCAATAATACAGGATAAACTTGTAATCATTGACGGATTAACAGCACGTATTCCTGAAAATGAAACACTACAAAACGAACTGAAAAAGAAAAATGCTGAACTTTCTGAACTTTCAAACATCAACAACAATCTGTCATCTGAAATAAGCAAATTAAGTGCTGAGATTAAGCAAATGAAAGCCGAAGCAGAAATCACAGCACAGAAACATCAACTTGAACTAGAAAAAGCTATTATAAACGCTAAGTCAGAAAAAATCGAGCAATTTGAAGATGCTCGAAAAAAATACGAAGAAGCAAGAGAACAGATGCTTGAAAAGAAAGAAGAATACATGTCAATGATATTAAAAAATCAATCTAATTTATAAAAAGGAGACATTCATATGAATATGTTCGAAGAAAAAAAATTTTCAATATTTGATAAAATGGAAGAATTTTTTGTTGTTACGCATATAGAATACAACACTAACACTCGCATAGAGCACAAAACAGATTTCTTATTCTCAGCAGAAGAAGCTGAAGACATCGCAAACCTGTATCTTATAATTTACGGTGATAGAGGTCACGTCTATATTTATCATATAAAAGATGGTCAAGTATTAAGTAAAACACATCCACAACATTCTTAAGGTTTCACAATGTACAAAAATAGCACAAAATCAGAAATAAAATATATTTCATCTGAAATATACTACCTTATAAGATACATAGCAATAATCACTATGTTTATAGATCATTTCGGACGTGTATTATATGATACAAATATCATTAAGTATAGCACATTTATGATATTTATATCTGTAGGCAGATTGGCATTTCCTTTATTTTGTTACTTGTTAGTTGAATCGTTTTATTTCACTCAAAACAAAATAAAACACTTAAAAAGAATAGGTTTTCTTTTCGTTATAAGCGAATTACCACACGATATAATCATGACATCGACTCCTTTATCTCTCACAACAAAAGCATTAACTCATCAGAACACTTGTTCTACTTTATTTTTAGGATTTCTCATGTTATGCATCAACTTATTTTTAGATAAAAATATCAAAGGAAAATCAGCTTGTATAACAAAGCTTTGTTTCAAATCTTCACTCATTTTCTTTTTCAGCATAGTTTCAATTTATTTAAAGCTTGACTATTCATATTATGGAGTAATCTTAATATTCTTACTCAACATCGCAAAGCTAAATAAGCATTCAATATTGATAAGAATATTCGCTTTCGCACTCTTTGGAGTCCTCACATTCACTCCTGTTTATGTGTTAACTTTGATATATATATTATCTTTTTTATGTATTTTTGAAATATTTTCGTTTATGCACATTTCAAAAACTCAGAAACTAAAAAGCCTATACGCACGTTCTCTTAAATTGATAACCGGAAATATCTCAAAAAAAATATGCAGTTATTTTTATCCGTTACATTTTTATCTACTCGTAATCATAAAAATAATTTTAAATTAACATATAGAACAACATATTTTTTATATACATTTTTCTCCATTGACAATTTGTTCGCACAATAATATAATATCTTATGTATAATATTTAACTTCATCTACAGGAGGTAATTGATATGAAGCCTTTTTTATCTCACGAGGAAGCACTTCATTTAGAAGGGATTGTCCGCAAAGTTTTTAATTGCGATCGTTTTGGTGTAATGGGTATAGCAGATGCTGATCATTTAGAACGCTATCCTTTGGATGCCGTTTGGGCTGTATTTGCACCACTGTATCAAAGAAAAAAATCATTTCCCGATATTGAAGATTTCACAGATAAATACAGCGTTATTTTCCACTACCCTGAGGAGTACGTCTATTCTTCTGAAACAATCAAAGAATTCATTGAAGAATTTGATAATCTCGCAAAAAAACATATCTCTTAAAATCAAACCAACAAGCAAAAACAAGGGCTGTAAAAAACAGCCCTTGTTTTTTTATTCAAAACATTTCGTTTTTTTATAAATCAATGTAATCGAATGTTGAATTTCATTTAGAGAAAAACCGAGAGATTTAGCATTTTCATAAGCACATACAAATATACAGTCACATTTCTTTTGTAAAAATTCCGGATCTATACGATTAACAAACACTCCTTTATTTGGAACAACTAATACAAACCCTTCTTTCTCAAGTTCCTTATACACTCTTACTGTTGTTATAGTACTCACTCTGAATTCAGTAGCTAATGAGCGTATTGACGGAAGTGCATCCCCATTTTTAAGTTGTCCACTCATTATCCGTGACTTTATCTTAGAAACAATCTGCTGATAAATCGGCTCATCTGATAATTCATCTAACATATCTTCTGTAACAACATTTTTCATACAATCACTCCTAATTCGTTGATAATCGATATTGATTTGCAAGCTTATAAAACAATGTTTTTTTAAGACCAAGTTTTTGCATTGCTTTTGTAGCAGTTATGTTACCTGATTGCCATTCATTATACACCTCATCCCAATTATCCGGATAAGGAGTTTTTGGACGACCTGTCGCTCTCCCCGTTTTAAGTGATATTCGTTTGCCATCACAACCAACAGGCATCACAGCTATTCCTGCTTGTTGCCTCTCTTTGATAGAAATACGTTCTTTTTCAGCAACATATGCAAGAATCTGAAGAACCAGATCCGATATCAACCTACCGTCAAGATTATCTTTTGATTGAGTATCCAGTAGTGGCATATCAAGTACTTTGATATCTACTTTAAGTACTTGCGTAATATGTTTCCATTGTTGCTGTATTTCAATATAGCTTCGCCCTAAACGATCAAGAGATGTAACTATAAGCAAATCTCCTTCATGTAGTAGCGGAGCAGTTGTATCAGTTCCAACCAAACTATTATATCCTTTGCGTGCAAAAGACTTACCAGTTGCAGTATCGGTTATTATACATCTATCGTCTGATATATAATCACGCAATTGAGCTATCTGTCGTTCCAAACATTGACCGTTTGTACTTACTCTTGCATATCCGTATACCATTATCCTCACCTCTTACAAAATAAAAAAACAGTCGTGAAGACTGCTGTACAAATAATATAAAATAAAAAAATCTAAAAAGACATTTGAGAAAGTAAAACAAAAACTTTAAAAAGTTAGTTTTACCTTTATTAGTATAACATGAAGGTCGAAATATGTCAAACATTCGTTCATAAAAGTATATAAAATTTGTGAACGTTCAAAAACTCTCAAGAGCAACCTTTGTGAACACAATTGCGTTTTAAAACTCGCAAGCTCTAAAGCGTTCATAAAGGTATACTTTTGCGAACACTCTTTTGCTTGACTTTTCACAATAACAATGCTAAAATATAATTGTTAAATTTGTTTTTAATTATCAGAAGGAGATGAATCTAATGAGAAAGAAACTATCAAAACTATTCACGGTGATAGGTTTTTTATTTTTCTTCATGTTTGTATATGTTGCTTTCACAGGATACGCTGATACACTTGTATATGCAATGGTACACTATCAGCCTATGCTCGTTGTTATCTTAGGCACTTTTTTCTTAATACTCGGTCGAATATTTAATAAGAAATCAAAGTCAGAATAATCTTATATTTCTTATATTTCTTATATTTTTATACATTTTTTTATGAAAAAATATTGACAAATTATTGTTATAGTAGTATAATAATAACGTAATAAAAAATAAGCATCCCCACAGGATATAAATTATTTACCAGATAACTTATATCCTATCATCAATCAGATTTAAAGGGAATCTGACTGACTTGTGAGAACGCTATTTCTGTGTGCAACTTAATGCATTAATTGTATTATAGCACACTAAGATAGATTGTGTCAAGCCTTTCAGTTGGTTTCCATCTGAACGGCTTATTTTTTGTACCAGTAACTTGATAATTAAATATTTTTTCCCTTAAACATAACATAAAAGTTTTGTGTCTGAGATAAGCTTGGACAAGCTCAATGTAATATACGCCAAGACTGCTTGCTCTTTGTACTTAACTACTAATAAGTAAATCACAAATTGTTATAAACCATGAACGCACCTGTTGCGTGAAGTAAAAGCACGAGCGAATAAAATATATCTACATTATCATCGGTGGCTACCGATGACTTGCGATAACAAACAAAACTATAATGATACTTCTGATGCAGAAACATCAGCCGAACGGAGTCACTTTTTCATCACTTTATATAGTATGTAAAAGGTGCTATGAGCCAATTTGTAGCCGTTGGCTTGTTTAAGGTTCACGTTAGTCACTCTATATCACTAAACGACAATACGGGTGACAGGACTTGAACCTGCACACCTCTCGGCACCAGAACCTAAATCTGGCGTGTCTGCCAATTTCACCACACCCGCATACAATGATATTTTAACACATTTATTTATATTTGTCAATATATTTATATATATTTTTGCTTACAAAAAAATTTTTGATAAATTAATATTTTTTATTCAAAATTTTTATGAAGTTTTTATAAAAAATCTTGACTATTAACGGCATTTAGCACTATAATTAAAGTATATATATTTATGATATAAGCACATAATAAATAAGGGGTGAAATTAATTTATGTCAGACCAGATATATGACAACCGTGAACTTTCATGGTTAAAATTCAATCAGCGTGTACTGCAGGAAGCAACAGATGAAAACGTTCCACTTCTCGAAAGACTTACATTCACATCAATATTCCAGTCAAATCTTGACGAATTTTTTATGGTACGTGTGGGAACACTGTTTGACCAGCTTCACATAGACAAGGAAAAACGTGAAAATAAGACAAATATGACAAGCGGTGAACAGCTTGACGCTATCTTTGCAAGAGTACGTTATCTTGAACCTCAGAAAGATAAAGCATACCACGATATAATGAAACAACTCAACAAAAACGGAATAGAATGCGTCAGTCCCGATGAACTTACAAATGATGAAGAAAAATATATAAAACAATATTTTGAACACGAAATACAGCCTCTCCTCTCTCCTCTCATCATAGACAAAAGGCATCCTCTTCCCTTTATCAAAAACAAGAAAATGTATATAACAGCACACCTCGAATCAAAATCAGGGGTAAAACTCGGTCTACTTCCGGTAAATGATTCTTTCAGACGAATGATAATAATAAGCAAAAGCCCCCTGCGTTTCGTACTTGTCGAAGATGTCATACTCAGATATGCGTCAGATGTTTTTGAAAACTACAATGTACTCGACAAAGCTATAGTACGTATAACACGAAATGCAGATATAAGCGAAGATGACGATTCTTTTCTTGATTGCGATTTTGATTTCAGAGGCCTTATGGAAGAACTTATCAAGAAGAGAAAAAAGCTTGCTCCTGTCAGAATACAGGTAAAAGGAAACAAAAACAGCGAAGGCATAAAATATTTATGTGAAAGACTTGAACTTAGCGAAAAACAGCTGTTTACAACAACTGCACCACTCGATCTTTCATTTGCGTTTTCACTAAAAAATAATTTTGAATGTTCTTCTCTCTGCTATGCACCGTTTACTCCTCAGAGATCACCTTTTATTTCTGACAGTATGCCCATTCATTCACAGGTACAGAAAAAAGATATTCTTCTCCACTATCCTTATGAAAGTATAAATCCTTTTATACGTATGCTGAACGAAGCCTGTTCTGACCCCGACGTTATATCAGTCAAAATAACCCTTTACCGCCTTGCAAAGAACAGTAAAGTAATACAGGCGCTTATTGATATGGCTCAGCGTGGAATAGATGTACTTGTACTGGTTGAACTGCGTGCAAGATTTGACGAAGAAAACAATATCAGCTGGTCAAGAAAACTTCAGAATGCAGGCTGTACAATAATGTACGGACCAAAAGGTCTGAAAGTTCACTCAAAACTTCTTCTTATAACAAGGAAGAAAGGTGACAAAGTTGAACATATAACACAGATAGGCACAGGAAACTACAACGAAAAAACATCCGAACTCTATACCGATCTTTCACTTATCACTGCAAATCCCGATATTGCGTCTGAAGCCCTTGAAGTATTTAACGCTCTTTCACTCGGACATCTTGTGGAAGATACCGAACATCTTCTCGTAGCTCCTCTGAGTCTGCAAAACAAAATAATAAACATGATAGACAATGAGATCGCACACGCTAAAGCAGGAGAAAAAGCTTTTATCGGTATAAAAATAAATTCTCTTTCAGATAAAAAAATAATAGAAAAACTTGTAGAAGCATCACAGGCAGGCGTAAAAACCGAACTTATTATAAGAGGTATATGCTGTCTTATCTCAAAAGTAAAAGGACAAACTGAAAATATACGCATAACGAGTATCGTGGGAAGATTTCTTGAACATAGCCGTATATATATTTTCGGAACAGAAGAACGTCGTAAAATGTATATAAGCTCTGCTGATTTTATGACACGCAACACTATAAAACGTGTAGAAGTTGCGGTCCCTATCTATGACAGTGATATTCAGTCAAAGATAATGGATATCTTCAATACTATCCTGCGTGACAATGTAAAAGCACGAGTGCAGTATTCAAACGGGCTTTACAAGAAAAAGAATGTAAAGGGTAAAAAGCTTAATTCCCAGCTTGAATTTATAAACAGAGCATGTAAAAATGCCGAACTCATAACCGCCCCTGCTACAGAACAAAGTGAAAACAAAAACGTATACGAGCCTTCAGAATTTTACAGACAATTTCTTATGCAGTAAAAATAATATCAAAGATCCATATACATATAATAAAGTGTGTATATGGATTTTTTTGTGCAAATACTACATCAAACCATAACAACAAGAAGTTATTTTGATATTTTAAACAAAAATCAATAAACCTATTGACTTTTGGCTATAATAATGTTAAATTATATTTAGCACTCAAAGATATCGAGTGCTAACACTTACAAATTCATATTGCTAATTTGGAGGTGAGGCAGTGGATGAACGAAAGTTAAAAATACTTGCTGCGGTTGTTGATGAATATATCCTTACAGGAGAACCGGTAGGTTCAAAGGCAATAGCCAAGGTTCCGGGTATAAATGTTTCGGCGGCTACCATCAGAAACGATATGTCGATGCTCGAACAGCTGGGATATCTCGAACAGCCTCACACATCAGCAGGACGAGTTCCGACCTTCAGCGGATACAGACTTTACATCGATAAGCTCATGAAAGTCGAATCACTTTCAGACAGTGAACGTCAGCGACTCGACGATATGCTTGCTCAGGAAGAACATCTTACTGAAGAATCTATAATACAAAGCGCCGGAAAAGCACTTGCCGAACTTACACAATGTGCTACGGTGGTTGCAAATGCATCACCTAAGTTTTCGGTAATAACAAAAGTTGAAGTAGTACCGACAGGTAAAAGGCTTTATCTGATACTCCTTATCACTTCAAACGGAAGCATCAAAAACAAAGCCTGTCGTCTGGAATTCGATCTTGATGAAGAACAGCTTTCATTTTTCTCACATTATATTGAAGAAAATCTTCAGGGTGTTTCGATAGAATCACTTTCCGAAGAACGAATGGAAAAACTCATAACAGCGCTCGGAGCGTACATGATAACACTTGCTCCTCTTGTAAAAGGTCTGTGTGAACTTTCAAATGATCTGATGAAAAATGAACTTATGATAAACGGTGAAGAAAATCTCATTTCCTGCAACGATTTTGACAAACATGATATTGTAAAATTTATTGAACATAAAAATGATTTTGCCGAACTTCTTAATGAAAGCTTCAGCGGAATACAGGTAATGTTCAGCAAAGAAAATGATGATTTTATCATAGGAAACTCCAGTATGATAGTTTCAAAATATCAGAAAGGCAGTAAAAATGCCGGTTCACTCGGAATCATAGGTCCTATGAGACTCAATTATTCAAAAATTATACCTTATATAGAATATTTTACGCAGAAGATAACCGATGTTCTCACAGAGAACGAAGATGAGGATCTTGCGGGAAAGGACATAAAAGATGAGTAAGGAAAATACAAAACCTGAAGAACTTGAGACAGAAGAAACAACTGAGGAAACAACTGAAAATGTTGAAGTTGCTGAAGAAACTTCTGAAACAGCCGGTTCTGAACTCGAAGAAAAAATAAGCAAACTCGAAGAGGAATTAAAGAATGAAAAGGATAAGTACATGAGACTTTTCGCTGAATTCGATAATTTCCGCAAGAGAACCAGCAAGGAAAAAACAGAAGCTTACGGCGATGCTACAGCAAAGACGATCGGTGAATTATTACCGGCAATCGACAACTTTGACAGAGCGCTTGATACACCTTGTACTGACGAAAACTTCAAAAAGGGTGTTGAAATGATATTCAACCAGATGAGTGAAATTCTCACAAAGATGGGCGTATCTGAAATAGAAGCTCAGGGCAAACCTTTTGATCCTAATCTTCACAATGCCATTAAACAGGCAGAAAGTGATGAACTTGAATCAGATATGGTCTGCGAAGTATTCCAGAAGGGATACAAACTCGGTGACAGAATAATAAGACATTCTATGGTCTCTGTAACCGTATAAACCTAATACGAAAACAACTTTTATCAATAAATTTTTAGTTTTTTGAAAGGATGAATTAACAATGGGAAAGATTATAGGTATTGACTTAGGTACAACAAACTCATGCGTAGCAGTTATGGAAGGCGGTAACGCAGTTGTTATCGCTAACTCAGAAGGTGCAAGAACAACTCCTTCAGTTGTTGCTTTTGCAAAGACAGGTTCAGGTGAAAGACTTGTTGGTCAGACAGCTAAGCGTCAGGCTATCACAAACCCTGAAAAGACTGTAAGCTCTATCAAGCGTCATATGGGTTCAGACTATAAAGTAGATATAGACGGAAAGAAATACACACCACAGGAAATTTCCGCAATGATCCTCCAGAAGCTCAAAGCTGATGCTGAAGCTTATCTTGGAGAAACAGTAACAGAAGCAGTTATCACAGTTCCTGCATACTTCACAGACTCACAGCGTCAGGCTACAAAGGACGCAGGTCAGATCGCAGGTCTTACAGTAAGAAGAATCATAAACGAACCTACAGCTGCTGCTCTTTCTTACGGCGTTGACAAGGAAGAAGATCAGAAGGTTATGGTTTACGACCTCGGCGGTGGTACATTCGACGTTTCCATCATCGAAATGGGCGACGGTGTAACAGAAGTTCTCGCTACAGCAGGTAACAACCGTCTCGGCGGTGACGACTTCGACCAGAGAGTTATTGACTGGATGATCGCTGAATTCAAGAAGGTTGAAGGAATTGACCTCGCAAACGACAAGCTCGCTATGCAGAGACTCAAAGAAGCTGCTGAAAAGGCTAAGATCGAACTTTCATCTACACCTACAACAAACATCAACCTCCCATTTATCTCAGGTGATGCAGCAGGTCCTAAGCACCTCGACCTCACACTTACACAGGCTAAGTTCAACGAACTCACATCAGACCTCGTTGAAGCTACAATGGGTCCTGTTGATCAGGCTCTCCGTGACAGTGGTCTTTCTGCAAGTGATCTTGACAAGGTTCTCATGGTTGGTGGTTCTTCAAGAATCCCTGCTGTTCAGGAAGCTGTTAAGAAGCGTATAGGCAAGGAACCATTCAAGGGTATCAACCCTGACGAATGTGTTGCTCTCGGTGCTGCTTACCAAGGCGGTGTACTCGGTGGCGATGTTAAGGAAGGTCTCCTCCTCCTCGACGTAACACCACTTTCACTCGGTCTTGAAACAATGGGCGGTGTATGCACAAAGATCATCGAAAGAAACACAACTATCCCTACAAAGAAATCACAGATATTCTCTACAGCTGCTGACAACCAGTCTGCTGTTGACATCAACATCCTTCAGGGTGAACGTGAATTTGCTAAGGATAACAAACAGCTCGGTATGTTCAGACTCGATGGTATCGCTCCTGCTCCAAGAGGAATCCCACAGATCGAAGTTACATTTGATATAGACCAGAACGGTATCGTTCACGTTTCAGCTAAGGACCTCGGTACAGGCAAGGAACAGAACATCTCTATCACAGCTTCTACAAATATGTCCAAGGAAGACATCGAAAAGGCTGTTAAGGACGCTGAAGCATTTGCTGAAGAAGACAAGAAGCGTCGTGAAGATGTTGATACAAAGAACAACGGTGAAAACCTCGTATTCCAGTGTGAAAAGGCACTCGGCGAATTTGGCGACAAGGTAAGCGAAGATGAAAAGGCTCCTATCCAGGCTAAGTGCAACGAACTCAAGGAAGCTCTCAAGACAGACGATACAGCTTCTATCAAGGCTAAGACAGAAGAACTTCAGAAACTCTTCTACGAGCTTTCTTCAAAGGTATACCAGCAGGCAGGCGCTGCAGCTCAGGCTGAAAACGGTACTGCTGATGCAGGTTTTGACGGCGGTGTAAACGACAGCAAGGATGACAATGTTGTTGACGCTGACTTTACAGAAGCTTAATCTGAAATTAAAATAAACGAAACTTTCGGGGGAAGGGTGGAATTTTATGTCCACCCAACTTCCATATAGAAACATATACCTATTTTAGCTATGATGGAGGAACATATGGCTGATAAAAGAGATTATTATGAGGTGCTTGGTCTGCAAAAGGGTGCCTCTGCCGATGAGATAAAAAAATCTTACCGTTCACTTGCAAGAAAATATCATCCGGACTTACATCCGGACGACAAAGATTGTGCTGAAAAATTCAAAGAAGTAAACGAAGCTTACGAAGTGCTTTCTGATCCTTCCAAGAAAGAAAGATACGATCAGTTTGGTCATGCAGGCGTAGATCCGAACTACGGTGGTGGTGGATTTGGCGGTGGTGCCGGAGGATTCAACCCGTTCGGTGACATGGGTGATATATTTGATAACCTTTTTGGCGGTTCATTCGGTGGCTTCGGTGGTTCAAGAACTTCCCGTGCCAACGCTCCAAGAAGAGGTCAGGATATTGATATCGCTGTTACCATCTCATTTATGGAAGCCTGCTTTGGTGTAAAACACGAAGTAAAAGTAAATCGTCTGGAAAAATGTACAGACTGTGGCGGAAGCGGTGCTGCTTCAGGTTCATCTCCGCAGACTTGTCCGGAATGTAACGGTGTCGGTCAGGTCAAAGTCGGTCAGCGTACACCTTTCGGCGTTATTTCTTCGCAGAAAACATGTCCTAAGTGTAGTGGTAAAGGTAAGATCGTTACAAATCCATGTACAAAATGTAACGGTAACGGTCGTGTACGTACATCTAAAAACCTGTCTATCGATATTCCTGCCGGAATCGACAACGGTCAGATGCTTCGTGTAGGCGGTCAGGGTGATGCAGGTATAAACGGCGGTCCAAACGGAAACGTAAACGTAAATGTACATGTAAAATCACACCCTATATTTGAAAGAGATGAATTTGATATCCATTGCGAGATACCGATAACATATACTCAGGCAGTAATGGGTGACGAACTTATAGTTCCTACTATAGACGGTGATGTAAAATATTCTATCGGAGAAGGCACACAAACCGGTACAGTATTCCGCCTCAGAGGCAAAGGCGTAAAGAAACTCCAGCGTTCCGACAGAGGCGACCAGTACGTTAAGGTTGTAGTAGAAGTTCCGAAAAACCTCGACAAGAATCAGAAAGAACTTCTCAAAGCTTTTGAAGCATCACTCAATGAAAAAAATTATGAAAAGAAAACAAGTTTCTTTGATAAGATAAAGAAAATGATAAATAAGTAATTTCCTAAAACTCACCTTATTTATAGAATTTATAAAAAACACCGCAGTCGGCTTTTGTTACTGACTGCGGTGTTTTTTATGTTTTAAAATATAGCATTGAACAATTTTTATTCTAACTTATTTTAAAGCATTCTATTTTTTAACTTAATCGTCATAATGTCCTCGAACTGAAGCAATTGCAATAGAATCACCATCAACTTTATATACAACTCTGTTCGTTTCATCAATTCGTCTGCTCCAATATCCTTTACAATATTTTAATGGTTCAGGTTTTCCAATACCATCAAAAGGATTTCTCATTATGTCATTTAAAATAGAATTGATTCTTTTTAAAGTTTTCTTGTCTTGTGTCTGCCAATACAGATAATCATTCCAAGCATCTTCGTCCCATTTTAACTTCATTCTTCATTAACCTCAATAAGTTCATGTTCTACAAGAGGTCGTGTACCATCTTCAATACCATTAATAACCTTTTTCAGATATTGCATATTTGTTTCAGAATAAAATGGATCAGCAGAAATTTCAAATGGTATACGACGTTCTCTGCCTACTTTTTTTAGAAAAACTGTAATTGCAGCTGTCATAGTAAGCCCCATTTCATCTAAAGCAAGTTCTGCACTTTTCTTTACATCTTCATCAATACGGAAGCTAACCTGTGCTGTATTCGCCATACTATCAACTCCTTTTTATTTAATTGTATCACAAAACTAATAATTTGTCAATCAAATGCTATACAGCAAGTACTAATCTATAAACACCGCAGTCGGCTTTTGTTGCTGACTACGGTGTTTTTTAGTATCTCTCATTTATAAATAAGTTCATTTTGGGTTGAATGCTCTGTGCTACCTGTTCTTCGGAAATTTCTCCTTCAAAGTATCCTATGAGTTCTTCCTCGATTATTTCGCTTATTTCAGAATCTATCTGGGCTGTTCTGCTTGCAGTTCTGATAATTTCATCTACCTGCAAAGCGTATTCACTTCTGTTCATCTGACTTTCTTCAAGTTTGGCTTCGTACGCTGATTTTTTTACAGGAAAAAATGATGAATATTTGTTTGCAAGAGTATTTTGATATTCATCAGTAAAGAAATATCTTATAAATTCCCAAGCTATATCTTTGTTTTCACACTGCTCTGTAATGCTGAAACATATATTAGGTTTTATCAGGTTTTGTCCGCCTTCAAGGCTCGGATATCCTTTTATAAAATATGTGTCATTCGCTAATTTTTCCATCCAGTCCACTGATTCAAAACTGTCAATATTAAATGTCGTTATCTCCAGTCCGCCTTGTGAAATACAATCCATATTATGACCTTTGCTGTATTGTTCATTATCGCAGTACAACTGTGATTTTACAAACTTCAGAAGATTTTTAAAGATATCATTGTCAAAATCACATTTTCTGTTTTCTATATCTACAAAATCAGAAACATAACAATACATAAACTTCATAAAAACCTCTGAACGTAACCAATAATCAAATAACGTCTTATCTCCGCTCTTTTCAGAAAAGTTTAAAAATGAATCATAATCCCACTTCTCACCGCTTAGTTCACTTTTGCCTAATAATGTACTTATCGTGAACTGTGGAAAAATTTTATAAATTTTTTCTTTGCTGTTGTAAGCACAAATAATGTTCTGTAAAAAATCATCTTTTGAAAATTCAGGATCATTTTCTATAAGATTTATCATATCTGTAAACAGACCTTTATCAGCATACGAAGATAAGGAATCAGATGAATCGGATATTATTATATCGGGTATATTTTCAGAAACTATATCAAGGTTAATATCACTTTCCTTTTCATAAGTTCTCACCTTTATCTTATAATCTGTATTTTTTTCATTGAAGGACAGCACATAATCATCCGGGATATTGCTAGCAGAATCTCCTATATATGCAAGTTCTATTATCTGCTTACCTGAATTTTCATTAGTTGGTGACAATATATATATATCAGAATCGCCTGCTTCACACAGAAGATTTCCATATTCATCTATCGCTTTAACAGATTTTATATTATCTATTTCAAGTGTTCCGATATCATCTATTATTTTAACAAATAAATCACTTTCTGCATTATATCCGTAATAACTTTTATCATCTCTTATATATAAATCATAAACACTCTCACCATTAATGAATCTTGTGTCCTCTTTAATTTCAATATTGTCATTTATAATTGATATTTCCTGCTTGCTGTTATCTTCTGTATTATACAAATATATCTTTTCTTGTTTTCTGTCAATATAGTATAGATAATATACTCCATCTTTTTTTGTCATGCCAACTATATCCACAAAACTATCAAACTTAAATTCTGAAATGATTTCTCCATCCTGTGTACAAATCATATGTGTGATATCATCAAACCATGTACTATCCACTTCAGATAAATGTATAAGTACATCACCGCTACTATCTATATCATTTATATCATCTTCTAAGTTAATGTCATTTACTACAAGCTCTCTGATACACGTTTTCGGCGTACCATCATCCCCGACCAAAAGCTTTTCACCATAATCCGCATTTACTGAATCAATCATTTCGCCTTTATTATCTAATATATAAATAATATTTTTCATTGTCAATCCCGGAGGTAATATTTCATATATTTTTCCCTCGTCAATATAAACGCATCTGTATACACTCCATATCGAATCTTCCGAAATATAGCCAAATGAAAAAACAGGTTCTTCTTTTCCAAGAATATATCCTTCAACCCCTATTTCTGTTTGTATCACATAATCAACATCATGGCAAAGGTTAAAATAAAAATCATTTCCCTCTCGCTCAACTTCATACATCTCATTGATACACAAACTTTCCGGGTCAACAACATCAAAATACATATATTTATCGTCATTTGAATAAAAAGAAACAAGACCATTTGAAAGTGTAGTCATAAAAAAAGCTCCACCTAAGTCACTAAGATCATCCTCAGAAAAGCTCTTTATAACTTCAAAGTTATCATCAAATACTACTATGCCATATTCATAGTTTTCATGATCATATACCTCAATATACAAATTTCCGTTTTTATCAATTTCTATACTATATATCTGATAATTCGAATCAGATTTCAAAGCTGATTTTACTTTATCGGATATATCATATTCGGCTTTAAATTGAAGTCGAGAATCAAATTCATATAATTTCAGTGAATAATCAACTGCATAGAACTTTTTCTTCTTGTTATCATACGAAAATCCGGTAAATAAATCCTGATCATAATAATTAATTTTTTCTATTTTATTTTCTGCTTGATTATATGAAGCGATCATCGCCGATGATTTAATTTTACCATATTCATCTTTGTAATCAATATATCCTGAAATAAAGCAGTAATCTTCACTGATTATAGTATCTGTTATGATCATACTTTCATACTCAAACTGTTCCGGCATATTTATCTTAACATATTCATCTGTACTGGTTTGAAAATCATGAACAGCAATATGAAAATCGGTTTCAAATCCCTCTTCTCTACATTCCAGATATATTTTAGAATCAGTGCATACATTATTATTGATTGAAAATCTGTTTTTAGTAAATTCAATTTTCGAAATATCATACTCTGTTGATAATGATATATACTTTCCCTGTTCCTTGGCGATATCAGATATCTCTGCTACCTCTCCATTGTCTTTTTTATCAGGAGATACTGCTACTTCTGAATTATTGCATGATGTAAATACAAACGCTGACGCTAATAACAGTGATAAAAATTTATTTGTTCTTTTTCTCATATCTTTTTTCCTTTCGTAAAAAAACACTAAAACTATATCAATAAAAAATCCGTAACCAGCACCAATCCACCGGCTACGGATCTTATTATTAATCTTTTACAACATCTCTCACCGTACAAGAAAACAGTGACATAGAGAGGGACACTACAGTAAAAATAGTAACTAAAATAAATATAATAAATATCCAGCCTACTACCCCAAAATAAAACTCTATATTATAAACCTTACCATGAAGCTTATACAAAAGTTCCGATAAATTATTTGTCATAAACAATGAAACAAATACCGAAATTACTGCTGATAAAGTATAGAGCATAATATACTTGAATGTTATCATACTGCGTACCGTATCATTGCTGTATCCGTATGCACCGAGCATAACATAGTCGGTTGCATTATCCTGCATATCGGATTTTATTGCGTTGTTTGCAATGCGTATACATATAGCAATCATTATAAAAATAACTATATAAGCAAGTATTCTTGGTATCAGATATGATTTGAAATCATACGCTGTAAGATTATTTGCTGTAAGATCATTTTCACTTGCCAGATCTCTTATCTGATACATATTGTCCATGCTGTCTGCCATGACCAGAACACTTGAAAACATATTTTCGCCTGTCTTGTCCTCAATATCTGCCAGATGCATGGAATCGGCCATAGCAGATGTTATAAAGGCTGTATATGCTTTCTGATAGTAAACTGTATTGTCATATGTTCCTGTTACTGTCAGAGTATAGAGCTTGCTTTTCTTTGGTTTTCCGCCGTAAACAATGTCGTCTTCGGCTTTTCCGAATGTATTTACATAATCTATAACTTCTGAGGAACATGTTATCTGTTTTCCGACAAGCTTTGTTGCGTCTATTACACGTTCACTTCCGTCTGATGCATATAAAATCATCTCCTGCGGAAGTATTACCTGATTTTTCTCGTTAAAGTCAAGACCTGTACCATGTGTTACCTTCGGCATAGAGCTTGGTGCACACGCTTTAAGATTGAGAAGACAGTCAACATCTTCACCTTTGTAAATAACACCTGTGTTGTACCTTGAACGTCTGATAACTATATCAGCATAATCCTTGTCCTTGTACATCGCAATAATATCATTTGCATCTGCATAGTCAGTAACATTCAAAAGTAAACAACGACAATCAGCATTGTTCTCTGTAAAATCATCACCGACTACTGAAAGAAAATTAAGCAGTTCAAAAGCTAAAATTATAAAAATAAGAACCGCTGACATAAGCGCAACCGTTACAAGAGATCTTGATTTTTCACGCCAGATAGTTTTTAAAATTATAAAAAAATTATTTTTTATTCTCATTTGTAAAGTCCGCCTTTCTCATATATCAATACGCTGTTTGCATATTTCTCAACTTCTTTGCTTTCAGTTACACAAATAACGCACTTGCCCGACTGAGTGGCGTAATCTTTTAAAATTTCAAAAATTATCTTCTCCTCACGGGAATTAAGCCCTGATGTCGGATCATCGGCAATAATGCACTCAGGAGAATTTACAAAAGCACGCATAACCGCTACCTGTTGTCTTTCACCCTTTATAAGTTCTGAAGGATAACAGTCTTTTTTGTCATGAAGCTTTATTATCTTTAAAAGTTCTTCTGCACTTTCCTTCGCTTCTGACTTACTTCTTGTAAGCAACATAGGAAGCATAAGATTTTCTAATACGGTAAACTTTTCGTTTAGCAGTGGTTTGCCGAATATATAACCAAAATACTTCTGTCTGTACTTTGCCTTTTTCTTATCCGATAACTTTGAAACATCCTTACCATCTATATATACACTTCCATTATCGCTGTCCTCAAGCAGTCCGAGTATCTGTAAAAATGTACTCTTTCCTGCACCATGATGACCTTTTATTGCGTAGAAGTGTGAACTTTCAAATTCATAACTTATCTTATCAACCGCAACTGTATTGCCTAATCTTTTGTTAAGTTTTCGACATGATAAAATAGCATTATTCATATCCTCTTTTTTTCCTTTCGCATAAAAGCACCCGGAGTACATAGACCACTTATGATATATGTACTCACGAGAGCGTATTATTTTTTATTCTTTCACAAACATGGCCTGTATGTTCGTTCCTTCTGAAACATTCACTGTTATAGTCGGTGATGTTTCATCGGAGTTTTCCCAGCCTGCAAACTTATAACCTTCATTTGCAGTAGCTGTAATAGTTACAGGATAATCTGTCAGATATGTACCTGTCCAGCCGTTTGTAAGATCCGGTGTTATGGTATTTATCTGTACACTTCCACCCTGTACATCATTTGTACTTATCTTTATATCAGCAGTTTTTCCGCTAAGTGACAGATCATTGCTGATAAACTGATAAATGAATCTTTCTCTTTGCTGTATGAAATCCTTTATCTTTATGATTTCTTTGCTGAAATTTGAAGTTACAGGTTTTGACCACTGTACTACCCAGCCCGGACCTGTACGGTAAATATGGTCTTCCATAACAGGACTGTACATCTTTTCAAATTTTTCAAGGACAGAAAGCATATTTTCCTGACTTAGATTTTCATTCATAAGATCTGAGAAAGTTGTTACAAAACGCTTTTTAAAATCATCGTTTCGTAAAAGCTTATTAAATAAAACTGCATGGTCTTTTACTGCATTTGTATCCTTTGAACCGTGCATGGCAAGTCTGAGTGAGTCTTCCGTATATGTTCCCGAACCTTCCTTGGCATAGAGGCTTAGTGAAAACTCTGTATCGTACATCATCCAGCGCCACTTGCCGTCTTCGTACGGTGCATCTGTTACAGTTCTTGAACGCCATATACGGTAATTGTTATTGTTATTCATCCAGTCCTGATTTGCAATAAATATCTCTGTACAATAATAGTCTATGAAACTCTGCATATCCATCATGCCTGATATTTTTTCATAATTTGACGATATCGAAAGATCATTGTTCTTTGCAAAGTTTATCAGTTCTTTGTACAGTGTGAGATCTTCTTCAAGCCCTTCATCAACCGAATGTCCGCACTCGATAATAATTACATTGTCCTTGTCTATATTGTAGTTGTTTTCAATATAGTTGTCACTGTAATCTTCCTGCAATGCATATACGCCCCAGTATTCGCCGTTTATAAACATAACAGCAGGACGTGAGGAGAGTGTTTCAAATGCTCTGTCACCGACAAGGCTCTGTATGTAGTTATCTCTGAACTGTGCATATCCGAGGTCATTTCCGCCGTTTCGCATTGTAAATCTCTTGTACTTATCTCTGACTGTCGTGTCATCGATCTCGGTCTTTGCATCGGGGATAAGTTCATACTTTACGTTTTTCTTGCCATACTCTTCTCTTGAATAGAATTTCAGGCTCTTTACCATTGAGGCTCTTGAAGCGTTTCCGGTTATTCTTGTACCCATAGTCTGAGAATGAGCAAGCTTTCCGTCATTTTCAAAGAGTTCGACAAAAACTTTTCTCTCCCATTCTTCTCCACGCTGAGTATAGTTTCCGGGATACTTCCATGTATCTTTTTCCGGCTGTGTCTGAGTAGCCTTCCAATCGTCAAATACTTTTCCTGTTACGTATATACCATTTTCATAACCGAACAGATCATCGGGGTCGGCAGTAACGCAAAGTACAGGGAAACCATTGTACTTCTGATTGATATCTATTCCGCAAAAATATGTCTTTGTTACGATATCACTTGCATTTCCGCTCTCATCAACACAAAAAGCTCTTACAACTGTACCCTTGTCAACATTTCTTGCAGGAACATAATCATCATGCGAAGTATCGGGTATTGCCGAATAAACATTAGGTTCTGACGAACGGTTCTTTATCCTTATTTCACCGCTGTAGACAGTCGAATCAACAGTGGGAACAGTGCCATCGGTAGTGTAATAGATCCTGCAACCTTCGGGGGCAGACAATGACACTGTAAAATCACCGCTGTAAAATCCGCTTTCGGCAGAAAATTCAGGTTCACTGACATCTGTAAGAACAGATTCTGTAAACATCCCCTTGTGCAGAACAAAATCTGCTATGTTTACTACACTGTCACTATTGATATCGGCGCTTTTAAGTTCATCTTCATCAAGTTCCTTCGTTCCCCAGAGATACTTGTACATCGACTTGATATCCTTTTCGGTAATATTGCCGTCACCGTTGATATCACCTTTTGATACTGCACTTACTGTTGTGCAGACGCTAAATGCCATAAGAAATGAGAATAACTTTACAATCCTTTTTTTCAATATGATCACTCCTACAAAACAAACGTGTAAAAAACAGCATATTTTTCTTTGAGTCGCTCATAATAATTATATACTATTTATGTGTATAAAGTCAATGTCAGAGTAATCAAAAAACAGGATTGTTATATGTGAA
>SVNW01000052.1 GCA_015066745.1 Ruminococcus sp.
CAAATACAGGTTATCTCAGCTGGTCATGGAAAGGTAACAGCGGTGGCGTTGAATATCTTGACATGGTAAATGACTGGGAAGGTACAAGCCTTACTGAACAGGGTAAAGCTATCATCGAAGGTCAGAACGGTATAAGAGCAACTTCTAAGATCTGTTCTGTATTTACAGGTTCTTCAAATAACAACAATAATAACGATAATAATAACAATAATAACAGCAACAATAATAATAACAATAATACTACTACTCCATCAAACGGTTTTTCTGTAAAAGGAACAACATTATACGATGCAAACGGTAATCCTTTCGTTATGAGAGGAATAAATCATGCATATGTATGGTACAAAGGCAAAGAAGAAACTGCTCTTAAAGCAATTGCTGCTACTGGTGCAAATACTGTTCGTATCGTTCTTGGCTGTGCAGGCGCAAAGCAAAATAACGCTTACTGCTCAGAAGAAGAAATTTCAAAAATCATAGAACTCTGTGAACAGAATAAACTTATTGCTGTTCTTGAAGTACATGATGCTACAGGTTCTGACAGCATTCAGGACCTCGATACTGTAGTAAATTACTGGATCAAAGTAAAAAATGCCCTTATCGGACACGAAGATACTGTTATCCTTAATGTTGCTAATGAATGGGCAGGTGCCTGGGATAGTGCAAACTGGAAAACAGGTTATCTTTCTGCTATTCCTAAGTTAAGAGAAGCCGGATTTACACATACTATTATGGTTGACTGTGCCGGCTGGGGTCAGTACCCACAATCTGTAAAAGATTACGGAAAAGATGTTTTTGCTGCTGATCCGCTTTCAAATACTATGTTCTCTGTTCATATGTACGAATATGCAGGCGGTAACTCTGCAGATGTAAAGTCACATATTGATGATATCACCGGAAAAGGTCTCTGCATGATCGTTGGTGAATTTGGTATAAAACATACTGACGGTGCAGTTGCATATCAGACAATACTTGACTATTGCACTCAGACAAATACAGGTTATCTTGGCTGGTCATGGAAAGGTAACAGCGGTGGCGTTGAATATCTTGATATGGTAAATGACTGGGAAGGTACAAGCCTTACCGAACAGGGTAAAGCTATCATCGAAGGTCAGAACGGTATAAGAGCAACTTCCAAGATCTGTTCTGTATTTGGTTCTTCAAATAATAACAACAATAATAATAATGACAATAATAACGACCAGAATACTGATAATAACAATTTGAACGGTGATGTAAATAACGACGGTGTTGTAACTGCTGTTGACCTTACATTACTTATGCAGTATATGGTTGGCAAAGCTCAGCTTTCAAATCAAAAAGCTGATGTAAACAATGATGGTATAGTAAACATCGTTGATATTATTTCTCTCAAAAATTCATTGCTTTAATAAGCAATAATTTTATAATCCTGTTAAAACTTTTTATTCACTGTATTTTTATACTCTATACACAAAAAAATAAAAGCTGTACTTTTCTTTTGAAATTGTACAGCTTTTGTTTTTGTAACATATATAGCTTATCGTTCATATGATAATAATAAATAAAACAAAAAAATCACCCGGAGGGTTATTTATGAGACATTGTTATTTTTTAGGAAGCACATCACCTGATGGTTTTAAAACAAGTTTTTCAGATATTATCAATGACGATAAATTTTACACCTACATACTCAAAGGTGGACCCGGAACAGGAAAATCTACTCTTATGAAAAAAGTAGCTTCCATGTACCCTGATGAAACTGATTTGTACTACTGTTCATCCGATACATCTTCACTTGACGCAATAGTTTTAAACGAAAAAAAGATAATCGTTGTAGACGGAACAGCACCGCATACATTTGACCCTGTATTTCCGGGAGTTTCACAGGAAATCGTAAATCTCGGAGACTTCTGGAATAAAACAGGGCTTGAAAAAAACAAAGAAGCTATCAGATATCTTGCTAATGAAAATTCGCTTTATCATGCCAAAGCCAGAAGATATATAAAGGCACTTGCAGGAATAAACAATGATATATTATTTACATCTGCAAATGCCCTTCTGACAGAGAAAACAGAAAAATATACAGAAAAATTCTGTAGGAAAATTTTTAACAGTAACGAAAAATCAGATTTTTGTCCCAAAGAATACAGACAGCTTTCTGCATTTACTTCAAACGGATACTGCACCTGCGAAATATCTGACGAATATAAAATATACACTTTAAAAGACAACTTATTTTCAGCTGGAGACCTTTTTTTAAGAAAACTTTCAGATACAGCTGAAAAATGCGGAGTAAAATGTATAGTAAGCAAAAGTTACGCTTTCAATGAACCTATATATGAACACGTTCTTCTCCCTGAGCTAAAAATCGCTGTTATGTCATCAAACTTTATAAATAACTTTACAACAGAAAAATCGTCCTCAATAAACCTTTCTGGATTTTATCAGAAAGAAATTATCACTGCAAGGAAAAATACTCTTTCTTTTGACAAAAAAGTTTCAACAGAAATTTTATCAGAAATCACTAAAACAATAGACACTGCACTTGATATCCACGACAGACTCGAAAAATACTATATTGACTCTCTGCGCACAACCAGACTCAACAAATTTTCAGAACAATTTATTTCTATGATAAACAAATAGGTACAAATTTCCCCGCATTTCTAACTTTGAAATACGGGGAATTTTTTATGAGAGTAGTATATCGAATATTTCTTCTATTGTATATCCTTCAAACTTAAAATTATAATACATATTATCTTTTGAGAACGTACAGATAAATACATCATCATATTTTGTTATTTCAGTTATATTATAATCACAACCGTCTATCACTGTGATTTCAGGAGATTTGCAATATACCTTGTAACGATGTGCAAACGTTCCCTTTCCTATTGAAATAAATGCGTTTCTTCCATGTTCATCACTCAGGTCAAAACTTATACCATTTTTAAACGTATTGTCATACTGTTCGGCTATACCTATGATTTCTACATTTTCATCAACAAGTTTTGTCGGAATAGCATCAAAAAATTCTATTGCATCATCTCTTGTTACAAGAGAAACGTTTGAAAACAGAACAGATTCATAATCATATGAAAGATTTACACAAACCTCTCCTATTCCTGAAATTTCTTTAGTATAAAAATTTTTTTCCTCTGTAATGTCACTGCTACTCTGTGAAACTGCCTGAGTTGTTATATCAGTAGTTGCTCCACCTGGCTTAAATATCTTAGTTGTTGTTACAGCAGGAGTTGTTGCTAAAACACCCGTTGTTGTCTGTGGAACGTCAGGTACATCTGTAACTATCGGCTCGGAAAATGATGATATTTCCGGTTTTTGAGTAGTAACAGGTGGCTGTGTTACCGCAGGAGTATCCGGTTTATCCGTCTGAGTCGGTTGTGTATTGACTTCACTTTGTGTCGTATTTTCCGAATATACAGTGGTTTCCCTGACTGACTGACTGTTAGTATCAGATTGCTTTGAAGAAACTGTCGTCTGCAATGTTATTCCTGTCAGAGCAGTAATATCCTGACGAGTGTCTGAGGTCACAGTTGTTACTTTTTCAGAAACGATTTTATCTTCTTTCTGTGTAGTAACCGAAGTCACCGGCAATGCCTCATCATCAGGTTTAATTGATGTAACTGTAGTTGTAACTGCGTTTTTATTTATATTATTTTCTGCAACGGGAATCTTCTGAAGATTAGGAACTATAGCGATTGTAGCACCTATAAGTACAAAACAGGCTGCCGCTGCAATATACCGTCTTGATGCTGTCCAGAAAGTTATGTTTTCTCTCTGAGTTTTAGCAAGTTCCTCTAACATCTTGATTTTTGTTTCATCTACAAGCTTTTGATCAGGTGATACTTTATCATAATATTTTTTATATTCATTATTCTTCATAAAAGTACTCTCCTTTCAAAATTTCTTTAAGTGCCGTTCTTGCCCTTACGAGCTGGGTTCTTACTGTTGAAGGTTTTACATCAAGAACGTTACTTATCTGATCAATTGAAAGCTGTTCATAATAAAAAAGATGTATAACGCTTCTGTATTTTTGCGGTATTTTCATCAAAGCATCATGAAAATCGACTTTTTCGTCTATTTCTCTATCATAACTCTCACTGAAATTATCTTCAAGAGGAGCTGTTTTCTTAAACCATGCAGATGTTTTCATACTCTTGCAACAATTTACTGTAACTCTGATAAACCAAGCTTTGCAATGTTCTTCACTTTCAAATGTCAAACCTTTTTTTAATGCTTTTATGTATCTCAAAAATACTTCCTGATATATATCATCAGCATCTGAAGAGGATTTCATATTTGCATGAGCCAATCGATATATCATATCAGAATATGTACTGATAACTTTTTCTATGTCATTTTCTGACGTCAATACTTCAGTAGCCATAGCAATTTTACTCCCTTCACTATTAATACTTTTCATCTCTAAAAAAAGCTACAAAAAAATAAAAAAATTTTTTCTCATAAATACATATTATATTTTAACATATATTATTCATATTTTCAACACGTTTTACCTTAAAAAAAACATGCTTTGACACAATTAAAGGTAAATACGTTATATCCTATGCAAATAACGTATTTACCTTCAAATTTTTAGAAAGTCAACTGATGTGTATCAGTTTTATCTATAACTCCTGCACCCGGAACAGATTTTGCTCTGAATTTTTCAAAGTTATTGTTTTTATCGCTGTTTTCATCAGTATCTTCTTCTATATTTTTTTCTGCTATGAAAGCTGATTCAACATAAGCTTTACTTTTAAGATTTATTACCTGCACTCCTTGTGTATCTCGTGTGGTTTTTGGGAGTATGAGTGCTGTGTCAAATAAAATTTTTCGGTTATTGCTTGCTGTTATCATTATATCACAATTGTCTTCCGCAAAAAGCACTGCAACAATTGGTGATTTATCAGAATATGCTTTTGACAGTTTCTTACGGTTTGTCTTTGTTTCATATGCTTTAAGAGGTACTCTTGCAACTTTTCCGTTTTTAAAAACAAAATACACATATCCGCTGTAATCAGTAGTAGTTATCATTGTGTGTACTGATTCATCTGTATCAAAAGCAAGTTTGGCAGGAACATAGTCACCAAGCAGACTTGCTTTTGTATCGTCAAAAGCACTCGCCTTTGTCTTATACACCTGGCATTTGTCAGAGAAAAAGAGAATTTCGGTGCGGTTCGTAGCTTCTATATGCCTTACAACAGTATCGCCTTCTTTAAGTTTCTGTTCACCGCTCATTCTCAGTGACTGCGGAGTTATCTTTTTGAAATATCCGCTACTTGTGAGTATAAGATTCACAGGATAATCAGGCACTTCATCGTCAATAAGATCCATATCCAGATCATCGTCATAAAGTATCTGCGTCTTTCTTGGCTTATCATATTTCTTTATAACATCTTTTAACTCGGAAATGATGATTTTTTCTATCTTTGCAGTATCTTTAAGTATATCTTCCATTTCCGCAATGTCTTGTGCAAGCTGTTTTGTCTCGGCAACTTTATTTATGATATATTCATTGTTGAGGTGACGGAGTTTTATTTCAGCAACAAATTCAGCCTGTACTTCATCTATTCCGAAGCCTATCATAAGATTTGGAACAACGTTGCTTTCTTCCTCTGTCTCTCTTATTATTTTTATCGCCTTATCGATATCAAGAAGTATTTTTTTGAGTCCTTCAAGCAAGTGAAGCTTTTCTTTTTTCTTGTTAAGATCAAAATAAACACGTCTTTTTATACATTCTTTTCTGAATGCAGTCCATTCTGTAAGAATTTCTCTGACACCCATAACCTTAGGATTTCCGGCTATAAGTATATTGAAGTTACATGAATAGTTATCCTGCAAAGGAGTAAGCTTGAAAAGTTTCTGCATAAGCTTATCGGGGTCTGTTCCCCTTTTGAGGTCTATTGCAAGTTTAAGACCGCTTAAGTCTGTTTCATCACGTATATATGATATCTCACGTATCTTATTAAGTTTTATGAGCTCTATTATCTTATCCATGATAGCTTCAACAGTTGTACTGTATGGTATCTCAGTTATTTCTATACAGTTTGCTGATTTGTCGTAGTTGTACTTTGCCCTTACTTTAAGTGAACCTCTGCCTGTACTGTATACTTTCATCAATTCATTTTCATTGTAGATGAAATAACCTCCACCCGGAAAATCAGGACCTTTTAAAGTTGAAATTATATCATGGTCGGGATTTTTTATAAGTGAAATACACGTTTCACAAACTTCTTTGAGATTAAACGGACATACACTGCTCGCCATTGAAACTGCTATTCCGACATTTGAGTTTACAAGAACAGATGGAAACGTAGCCGGAAAAAGAGTCGGTTCAAGCATAGTATTATCATAGTTCGGAACAAAATCAACCGTATCCTTGTCTATATCCCTGAACATCTCATTACAGATAGGATCAAGCTTTACTTCCGTATAACGTGATGCCGCATAAGCCATATCTCTTGAATACGACTTTCCGAAGTTTCCCTTTGAATCTACATATGGATGCAGCAGCGTTTCATTTCCTCGTGAAAGACGTACAAGCGTTTCATATATAGCACCATCACCATGAGGATTAAGACGCATGGTCTGACCGACAACATTTGCAGACTTGGTTTTCTGTCCGGTGAGCAGTCCCATCTTGTACATGGTATATAATAATTTTCTGTGAGAGGGTTTAAATCCGTCTATCTCAGGAAGTGCTCTTGAAATAATTACACTCATGGCATACGGCATATAGTTTTTTTCAAGAGTTTCTGTAATCTTCTCTGAAACTACAACTCCTGCACCCTCGATATATGCGTTTGGTATAGGTTTTATTTTAGTTTCTTTTGATTTCTTTGATATCTTCGCCATCAATAAATGCTCCTTTATTTTCTGCTAGGATATATCTGCAAGTTCAAGATAATCTCCGCCAAATTCAGATATAAAATCTTTTCTTCCCTGAAGATTGTCACCAAGAAGCAAGTCAAACATATTTGCTGTCGCTTCAATATCGTCCTTGGTTACCCTGATAAGTCTTCTTGTATCAGGATTCATAGTAGTAAGTGCCATCATTTCAGGTTCGTTTTCACCAAGACCTTTTGAACGTTGCAGTGTGTACTTCTGATTTCCTATCTTATCAAGTATCTTTGTTTTCTCTTTTTCAGTATAAGCAAAGTAAGTCTTGTTTTTAGTGTTTATTTCATAAAGAGGTGACTCTGCTATATATACAAAACCTTCATCTATAAGCGTAGGAGTAAGACGGTATATCATTGTAAGGATAAGTGTACGAATCTGAAAACCGTCAACATCGGCATCGGTACATATAACGACCTTGTTCCAGCGAAGATTTTCAAGACTGAACGATGAAAGATCCTTATTTGACTTTGTATGCACTTCTACACCGCAACCAAGAACTTTTATTATATCCGTAATTATCTCATTTTTAAATATTTTATCGTAGTCAGCTTTAAGACAATTGAGTATTTTTCCTCTTACAGGAATAATAGCCTGAAATTCAGCCTGACGTGCAAGTTTTACTGCACCAAGAGCAGAGTCACCCTCCACTATATACAGCTCCCTGCGTGTAACGTCTTTTGTACGGCAATCAACAAATTTCTGAACCATATTTGAAAGGTCGATAACTCCTGCAAGCTTTTTCTTGATATTAAGTCTGGTTTTTTCAGCATTTTCACGACTTCTCTTATTTATCATAACCTGTTCGGCTATTTTTACAGCTTCATCAGGATTTTCCATGAAATAAACTTCAAGCTGATGCTTTAAAAATTCTGTCATGGCTTCATAGATAAACTTATTGTTTATCGCTTTTTTAGTCTGATTTTCGTATGAAGTCTGAGTAGAAAATGATGATGAAACAAAAACAAGACATTCCTCAATATCAACAAAAGTTATTTTTCCTTCATTTTTGAGATATTTGCTGTTTTGTTTAAGATACGTATCTATCTGTGATACAAATGCCTGTTTGAGAGCTTTTTCAGGTGAACCGCCATATTCAAGAAAACTTGAGTTATGATAATATTCTATTTTCTTTACTTTGTTTGAAAAAGTAAATGCTACAGACAAACGTACTTTGTAATCAGGTTTGTCCTCTCTGTCACGTCCTGTACGCTCACACTGCCAGTACTGAATACTTGTAAGTGCATCTTCTCCTGATATCTCACTCAGATAATCAGTTATACCGTTTTCATAAATGAAATTCTGTTCTTCAAAACTTCCGTCTTCTGACTGTGAACGATATACAAATAAAATATTCGGATTAACAACCGCCTGCCTTTTTAGCACGTCTATAAAAAATTCGTCAGGAATATTTATTTCAGTAAATACATCAAGGTCAGGTTTCCAAGTGGTTTTTGTACCGGTTTTTTTTCCGCTGTATTCTTCTTTTTTCAGACCACCGACATTTTCACCTTTTTCAAAATGAAGGGTGTAACAAAATCCGTCACGCAAAACCTCAACATCCATAAATTCAGATGAAAACTGTGTTGCACAAAGTCCCAGACCGTTAAGGCCGAGAGAATACTCGTAAGTATCACCACTGGCATCGTATTTTCCTCCTGCATAGAGTTCACAATAAACCAGTTCCCAGTTAAATCTTTCTTCGTTTTTATTATAATCAACAGGACAGCCTCTTCCGAAGTCTTCTACTTCAAAAATGTTATCCTGATATCTTGTCACTATTATCTTTTTTCCATATCCGGCACGAGCTTCGTCAATTGAGTTTGATATTACCTCAAAAACAGAATGTTCGCATCCGTCTATGCCGTCAGAACCGAATATTACAGCAGGTCTTTTTCGTACCTTATCCGCTCCCTTGAGCATAGTAATACTATCATTTCCATAATCAGCTGATTTTTTTGACATCTGAATCCTCCGAATTCTTTTTTCAATACTCCTCAGACGAGGAACGTATAATATAAAGTTTTCCGAACTTTACTGTTCCGTTTATTTTTATTATTCCTTTATAATCTTTTGGCGCTGCAAGACCGTTTGTAAAGTTTCCTTTTACGTCAGACTGTACCATTATATCATCTTTAAAAACAAGATAAAGCTTGCCGAATCTTACACGCACGTTCATTTCTATACCGTTATCTATCTCTGACTTTCTGAAATCATAAAGCAAAGAACCCGAAAAAACTTTAAATCTTCCGCCTGTAATGCCTTTAAATCTGTTTTGTATATGCTTCATTGTAGCAAAAACTTTTATATCGGGATTTGTTCTTGATAAAACAACAGGTTCAAGTACAGTAGGCTTTGTAAATTTATATGAACTTCCGGCAAGCAGTGTACCTACAGCAAACATCGAAATTACGGCAATAAAGTATGTCAAGTCACTTTCCTTGACATATCCGTTGTTGTAAATGAGCAATCCAAGACCTGTATAAAATCCTGCCACATTGATAAAATTAACTCCGAAAATCAATGCCCATATCAGAAACGGAACAGCAATAATAAGAGTCCATGCGCTGTCATAATTTATACCAAAGTTCCAGAACTCAAGTTTCAAACCTATCATAACAATAGCCGAAACTATAATGAGCGCACCTGCTATCTTACTGACAAAACTAGCTTTCATATATCTTCTCTCTTTCAGATCATTTTTTTACAAGCATAACAGCTGCCCAGTCGCTCTGTTCGCAGAATTCTTTTATTTCAAATCCGGCTGAAGTAACAGCATCAGTAACTTCTTCTTTACGTTCATCTATTATACCCGAAATGATGAGTATTCCACCCGGTTTTAAAAATTTATAAAACAGCTCTTTCATAGCTATAAGTATATCGGCAACAATATTTGCAGTTATTATATCATAGTTATCTCCGATTTTTTCAACAAGAGAAGTATCATTTATTATGTTTCCGCAATATGCTTTGTATACATCAGCGGAAATATTATTCTTCTGCGCATTTTCCATAGCTGTTTTTGCAGCATTTTCTTCTATATCCACTGCAACAGCACTCTGAGCACCAAGGAGCATAGCAGCTATTGACAGTATACCACTTCCGCAACCGAGGTCAAGTACTCTTTTATTTTCAAGCTCCAGTTTATCAATAAATTCAAGACAAAGTTTTGTAGTGTGATGCTGACCACTGCCAAAACTTGATGCAGGGTCTATTTCAAGAACTACTCTCCCATCACTTTCAGCCTCTTCCCATGATGGCTTTACAAGTAATTTTTCTCCGACTACCATAGGTTTAAAATATTGCTTCCAGTTATTAGCCCAGTCTTCTTCTTTTACATTGCTCATTTCTGTACAAAGTCTTCCATATATATTTTCTGTATCTTTTTCTTTCATATCTTTGAGCATAGCATTTACAGAAATAAGCATCTCACTTCCCTGACTGTTTTCGGGAATATATATTGTGATAGTGGTTTCACACTCCGCAAGTTGCATAAGATCATCTTCGAGATAATCCCAGTTGCCTTCTTTATTCTGCAGAAATTCGTTAAAATCATTTGCATCTTTTATAGCAAAACCTTTTACTCCGATATCCATAAGTCCTGCGCAAACGATATCTATTCCTTCTGTAGTTGTAAAAATATTAACCTCTGTCCAGTTCATAAAATCTTCCTTTCAAAAAACAATCCATCATTAAATATATCACAAAAACACTTAAAAGTAAAGTATATAGTGAAGGAAAAATATTTTGACTTTCACTATAATGTCTAAAACAACAACCCTATACCAAGTGCTACGCCTGCTGCCGAAAGTGCAACTATTATGAGAGGCACATTAAAATACGCCAGAATAACCGCTACTACAGTACCTGCAATCGCTGTAACCATATCACCCGTACTGTAAAATATAGCAGGTATTGTCATGGCTGATAAAACAGCATACGGAACATAGTATAAAAGGCTTTTTAAAAAACGTGACTTTATTTTTTTTCTGAATAATGTAAATGGTATCATTCTGATAAAATATGTAACCAAAGCCATGACTGCTATATATGCTACTATACTCACTGTTCTTCCTCCTTGTCATCGACAGGAAACAACAACGCTCCAAGTATTGCCGCTATCAATGCACTGATTATTACTGCAAAGCCTGATGATACAGATGTAAATACATATTTAAAAATTACACTTATAACAGCCGCTATAGTTATAACAAATAATATGCTTTTGTTTTTTCTTGCAGGAGGGATTATTATTGCCAGAAACATTCCGTATAAAACTATTCCCATTGCGTCAGTAACTATCGCAGGTAAAAATTCTCCTGCCAATGCTCCCGCACATGTTCCGCCTACCCAGCCTATAAATGCTATAAGTATCATGCCATACATATAAGCCGGTTTTAATTTTCCGTCCTGAACCGATGCAACTGCAAATATTTCATCTGTTATACCATATGACGCTATCAGTCTTTTTAATGGTGAAAAAGATTTGTCAAGCTTTTGCGAAAGAGATAAAGACATAAGAGAATAACGTATATTTATAACAAACTGCGTAACAGCCATTTCAAATAATGAACCGCCTGTCGCAATTATAGAAACACCTGCCGCCTGACCTGCTGATGTAAGATTTGTAATAGATATTATTGCTGCTTCAAGCGGTGACAGACCTGATTTTACAGCCATTATTCCAAATCCGAATGACACCGACAGATATCCGAGCGCTATCGGTATTCCATGCATCAATCCATGCAAAAAATTTCTCCTCAAATATATCATTCCTTTTTTGACGTTTATCTAAATTATAATTTTATCATATTTCAAAAATAAAATCAATTAAAAAATTTATAACACCTTTTTAAAAAAATTGTAAAAAAGCATATAAATAAGGCAGTCACTTTAATATGACTGCCCAAAAAACATTATCCCTTATTATTAATAACATCTATAGGATCAAGATACATCTCATTTCTGATTATTTCAAAATGCAGATGAACCTCCATTGACGACTCTATGTCCGCTGTATTTCCAAGTGCGCCTATAACCTCGTCCTGTGATACGTGCGAACCTTTTTCAACTGTAACGCCCTTATTGAGTCCGCAGTATCTTGCAGTTATACCATTACCATGGTCTATAACCACAACTACACCCCATAAATGATCTTCGGTTACATCAAGTACAGTTCCTTCTGTCATTGCCTTTACTTCATCACCGATATTTCCTGCGATATCTATGCCATTGTGAGTCTGCCATGCTCCTGTAGTCTGATTTTTTACAAGTTCATTACCGCTGAAATCCTGTATTATCTCACCGCTCAAAGGAATAGAGAAACTACGCTGAACTGATGTTTCCTGAATTGACTGCTCAGGATATGAAGCTTCTGTTTCTTTTACTGTTGTAGTTTTAGTTTCATTTCTTTTTTCAGGAACAGTTGTAATCGCTGTTTCTTTTTTTACCCCATCTTTTTTCTCCGCTACATTTATAGCTTCGTCCTGCACTGTAGTTACCGGATTTTCTGCTATGGATTTCATACGTTCTGTCAGATCATCTGTAGTTTTCTGATAAGAATAAAAACACGCTACCCCCACCATAACCAGACATATTGCCAACGCACCATAATAACTTTTCTTTGTAAATAACTGTGACTTTTTAATTTTGTTGAATATATTCAAGATAAACACCTCCAATTGTATCTTTGACAATTATTGATGTGTTTATTCTGAAATTTTATAATTTTATTTCTAATCAAAAAAATGCCGATTTTCCAAAACATTATTACATTCGGGAAATCGGCATCTTATTTTTTTAAACTTGATATTTCTTATGAAATAAGTATCATTTTCATAGCTGCATAGTCTCTGGCTGAAATAACACCGTCATTATTAAGGTCTGCTGCACTTACAATCGGTTCAGGTAATGTTCCGCTTTCATCAAGCATTATTTTTACAAATGCTATTATGTCAAATATATCGATTCTGCCATCGATATTTATATCACCCTTAATATACTCTGTACCATATTCAGGCCAAAAAACATCACTGTCTGTAACAGTTTCTGTTGCAGTTGTTGTAACAGGAGCAGTAGTTACTGTTGTCTGTACAGTTGTTGTTGCCTCGGTAGTTGTTGTAGCCGATGTAGTTGTAACATCCTCAGTAGTTGTTGTAGCATCTGTAACTGTTGTAACTATCGGCTCTGTTGCCTGTGTCAGAACTGTAGTTGTAGTCATAGCTACTGTAGTTTCAGGAAATGTTTCTGTTGTAGTAACAGTAGTTACTGTTGTCGGAACAGTTGTAACAGCTTCGGTAACAACTTCTGTTACTGCCTGTGTTGTTGTAACTTCAGGTTCTGTTTCCTCAGGAATATCCATGCATACCGCATAGTCAAGGCATATCCAGCCTACTGAACCGTTATAGGTTGTCCTGCCCCAGTTTCCGGATACAGATGATACCATCACTTCTGTTCCGGCAGGTATGAGACATATAACAGAATTGTCTGTTCCTGCGCCTACTCTGAAATTAAGCACATCACTTGTTACATAAAGTTTTTCCTTTTCATAACTTTCGGTTACAACAGGTGTTGGTGCCTGTGTTTCTGCAGGAGTTGTAGTTGTTACAGCTTCTGTAACAGTAGTAACAGGAGCCTCTGTTACTGTTATATCACCTATTCTGTCAGCGTACTCAAGACACACCCAGCATTCTTTTCCATTATATACTGTCTTGCCCCATACACCTGAAACCTCTGTGATATCAAGCACTGTTCCTGTGTGAACAAGTCCGTATGTCTGTGAATATACGTCAGGGCTTTCTCTGTAATTAAGTACATCTGTAAGCTTGTATGTACCTGTAGTGTATGAAACTGTTTCTTCTTTGATATCTCCGGTTCTGAATGCGTAATCAAGACAAATCCAGCCTGTCTGACCGTTTACTGATACCTTACCCCAGTTTTTTGACACTTCGGTTACATTTATCTGTGTGTTATTTTCAACAAGATCAATCTTTGAACCGTTTGTTGAAGGTTCTGTACGAACATTCAAAGCTGATGTTGTAACATATGAACCTACCTCATAGGAAACCGGTTTTGTTACTGCAGGCGGAGTAACCGGAACAACATTACCGCCTGTTTTATACATTTTTACTCTTGTTGAACCATGGAAATCATACTGGTCAAACATAATGTCAGATGTATTTCTTGCCGGGTCAATCATATAAACTGTACCGTTTTCAACTCTGTCAACAGCTACCCAGTGTCCTGAATATCTTACATCTGCTACCAGATAATAGCCCTGGTCGAGATAGGATTTTATCTCTGCTGTTTTTTCTTCCTCTGTAGAACCATAAAGATACGCTGTACCGCAAAAAGCAAAATCAGGAACAAGCTTTGAAGCTACTCCCCAATAAATACTGCCGTACCCGTCCAATCCTCCGTTGCTGTTCATGAAATTGCAGAAAACACCCGGATCAAAGTCGGTTTCTTCAAAATAACCTGCTTTTACAAGGAGCATAGCAACTGAAGTTACTGCACAACCACTCTGACTTATAGTTTCACTGCTTCCGCCAAGACGAATACTTCCCCATCTCGGATCACTCTGTTTCCATGTTCTGTATTCCCCGTTTGCCGCCTGTACAATACTGACATCGTGCATCTGGAAATACGTTGCGCTTGAAAAAGCAATAACCGCAGCCGAAACAGCAGCTATAATTCTCTTTCTGCAACTTTTTAAATTTTTAAACATATAGTCCTCTTTTCTGTAACAAACCGGGCTAAATATTATTTTTTCGCAACCCGGCCTAAAAAAAACAATCATTACGGCCTGTTAAACCGACCTAGTTACAAAACAAAAAAAAATCAAATTATGTACAAATAAATATGTACATCAGATCATAAGCGCGAAAATTACCTTGACCTTGTTTCATGATTATAACATACAAATGTAAATAAAGTGTTAACAATTCATTATAATTATGTTATATTAATTACAAGTGGTTACAAAACGGTTTCAAACACAATAAATCTAATTAAAATTTGTTACTTTTTTCATCGCATCACGGCTTTCACATCATACATTTTTTTAGTTTCAAAAGAGCCTTTTTTTCGATCCTTGATACGTAACTACGTGATATATCCAATCTATCCGCTACCTGTTTTTGTGTAAGTGGGCTATACCCGAACAGTCCGTAACGGAGTGTAATTATTTCAAGTTCTCTCTTGTCAAGACAATTTCCTATATCAGCATAAAGTTTCTTGGAATTTATTATAAGTTCAACTTCATCATCTACAGAAATGTCATCTGCTATAATATCAACCAACGTCAGCTGATTTCCGTCTTTATCAGTATCTATCGGTGTATCCATATATATATCACCGGCTGTTTTTTTCATTGCACGAAAATACATAAGTATTTCATTTTCTATACAACGGCTGGCATAAGTCGCAAAACGACTTCCTTTCTCACTTTTAAAAGTTGAAACAGCTTTTATAAGTCCTACTGTACCTATTGATATCAGTTCTTCCTGATCACCTGATTTTGAATAATATTTTTTTATTATATGTGCTACAAGGCGAAGATTGTGTTCTATAAGTTTATTTCGTGCTTCCTTGTCATTTTCTTCATTCATCAGTCTGAAATATCTTTCTTCATCATTTTTAGATAACGGTTTTGGAAATATTCCTGTACTGTCAACGTGAAGTGCAAAGAAAATCAGATTTTTCAATGCTTCGGAAATAAGTTCTGTAAACATATACGATCACCTTTAATAAATATAATTTACTAAATTAATATGTTACAGAAAAAATATTTATTACATCAAAGACAATAAAAGAAAATTTTTAAATAATACAAAATCTTTTATGTCCACCTTTCCGTCTTCATCAATATCGTAAATACTGTAATCACCGGACACATTTTTTATACCAAATAAATATTCTTTAAAACAAACAAGGTCTGCAATATCTATTTTGTTATCATTATTAATATCTCCGGGCTGTTTTTTATCAGAAACATTTTCATCAACTTCCATAAAACAGTCATCAGCTGAACCATATCCTTCCTTATCACCTGTAACGGATATTTCAGCTTTTATAACATCACCCTTTTTTGCATAAGCCATAACAGAAAGTTTATCCCAGCTGTTATATGCAACAGGTTTGCATGTATTTTCGTCTTTCAATACATTATTTACATATATTCTTATCTTACAGGTACTTTTTTCTCCTGCAAAGTATGAAGAAAATTTATAATTTCCATCACATTCTGCTGTAATTTCGGTGAGGGCAGACGAATTTTCAAACGAGTCTGCAGAGTACCAGTGCAAAGAATATTCTCCGTTTCTCACCATCTCGGAATTAATTGTAAATTTTGAATATTCTCCGCTTGTTGTATCAGTAATTTTCCATAAAACAGGAGATGATGTATCTGTTTTATCTGATTCAAACCCGGGATTTTTAAGAAGATTTTCTTTTAAAGACTTTTTCTCAGAAGTGATATGACTAAAAAGATACAGCGAATCAAGGGGATTGCCTTCTTTATCAAAAAGAGCCTGATTATCGACTGCACTTCCTCCATGATATTTTGCAGCGTCTTCCTGATATTCTCCTGCTGCTTTGGAAGCCCATCCTGAACCATGTTTTTCCCATATCTGCATATTTGAATTATAATCATTTCCGACAGTTATCCATGCAGGTTCCCAGTAGAAAACACCTATTCCCTTCTGCCCTGCATCTGCTACTGCTTTGAAAACGTCACTTACAGAATTTATCTGTCCTTGAACGCTTACATCATACGAAACATAATTTCCAAGCTGTCCGGTTTCAGAAATAGTATTTGAATGCATATCTGTATCTTCAAACGAATTTGCCCATGAAGTCTCAGCTACCATTACATACTTATCGTACTTCTGTGAAATATTTTTAAGTACTTCTGTCAGATTTGAAAGCGTACCATGCCAATAGGGATAATACGATGTTGCAAACACATCATAATCAACCCTGCTTACTTTTGATGCAAGACTGTATATCTGCTCTGTTTTTTCCGGATTAGTAAAATGTAACGCTATAAGTATGTCATTATCAAATTTTCTTATCACAGAAGATGCTGAATTCATAAGCGAACATACATTATTCCAGTCATATTCTCCACACATTCCCGATGTAGTTTCATTTCCTATCTGAACCATACCGATTTGTACACCTGTAGCGGAAATCTTCGAAAGTGATGACGATGTAAATTCTTTTATTGCTTCTGATTTTTTTGTAAGGTCATATCCTTTCCACGACTTAGGACAATACTGCTTTCCGGGATCTGCCCAGAAATCAGAATAATGAAAATCCACAAGTAATTTAAGCCCGTACTCTGCACATCTCTGTGCAATTTTTACAGCCGTATCAATGTCATTTGCACCGCCTCCGTATGTTGCACCTGATGAGTTATACGGCTCATTCCATACTCTTACACGTATATAGTTCACGCCTGCATTTTTCAGTGTAAGAAAAATATCCTGTTTTTCACCTTTTTCATTTCTGAAAACAACTCCGCTTTTTTCAAGCGAAATTATTGATGAAATATCCACACCTTTTATAACTTCTCCGTCATTTACATCTATCGAAGGAAAAGTAACTTCTTTGTATACTGCACCTTCCGCATTGCATCTGTCAGAAACTCCTGCTGTTCCTGATACTATACACATTGATAGTATAAATGCGATCACATTTTTAATCTTCATAATAGCAAACCTCATTTTTATCCAATCTTTATACAACATTACTATATTTATATTATCATTCACAAGAAATGTTGTCAATCAACAAAGCAAATGAAATTAATGACTATTATATTGCATTTTAACGATTATGAAACACAAAAAAATATTCGGATACATTTATAGAAAATGCACCCGAAGATTTTTAATTTATCTCGTGACGTTCCTGAGCCACTTTTTAGAACGATATCTGTATATACTAAGCGGTATTTTGATTATTTCATCGCTCATAAGAATTATATAAACAAGCGGAACACTCAGTTTAAAAACAAATGCTGAAAGTGCGCCGAAAAGTATGGAACAGCCCCACATAGTCGAAATATCCATTATCAGTCCGAAAATAGTATCTCCTCCCGATCTGAATACACCGACTACCATAGTAGTGTTAAATGCCTGTGCAAAAACAAAATAGCTCATTACCAGAAGCATGATTCCAAGGTATTCTTCCGCCTGTGCCGACAATTCCATGAACTGTATCATAACAGGTCTGACACAAAGTACTATCAACGTTGCCGATGCGCCTACAATAAGTGTAAGTTTTACAAATCTCTTAGAATATTCTTCTGCCTTTTTCAGTTCTCCTGAACCTATGACTTTTCCAAGCATTATAGCAGTTGCATTGGCTATTCCGAAAGCAACAACAGTAGCAAGCTGTCTTACATTCTGAGCTACTGCATTTGCAGAAACTACAGTTTCACCGAGTTTACCCATTATAAGAGTATTCATTGCACCGCCTGCTCCCCACGCAAGTTCATTAAGCATAACAGGAAGCGAATATTTCAGAAAATCCTTAAAAAGCAGTTTGTCATTTTTCAGTATATTTGAAATTCTAAAATGAACAGGTGTCTTTTTACTTTTGGAATACACTGCAACTATTATAAACTCCATTATTCTCGCTATGCATGTAGCTACAGCAGCGCCCTGTATTCCAAGTTCAGGAAGTCCGAACTTTCCGAAAATAAGTAACCAGTTCAAAGTTATATTGCATATAAGTGATGAAAGATATACAACTGTTGAGATAATAACTCTCTCCACGCTTCGCATTATATTAAGATAAATCATCGTAACAGATGTAAATATATACGAAACAGAAAGTATACGAAGATATTTTACACCTTCTTCTATAACAGGTTGTTCATTTGAAAAAAGCGACATACACTGATAAGGAAAGGCTATTGATATAAACGTAAATATTACTGAAATAATCAGAGAAAACTTCAGTGCTATTCCAAGAATTTTTTCTACTGCGTCTACATCATTTTTACCCCAGTACTGTGCAGACAAAACAGCTGACCCTGATGTTATCCCAAAGAAAATAAGGGTCATTATATACTGTACCTGCCCTGCAAGAGATGCCCCTGACAATACCGTATCCCCCAGTTTTCCAAGCATCATAACGTCTGCTGAAGTTACTGCAACATTTATGAGATTTTGCAGTGCCATAGGCAGAACGAGCGTAAAAACTGATTTATAAAAAACACGTGAATCAGTTAAATCAGTTGAATTAGTTTTCAAAAAAATCGCCTCATCAAAAAAAATAATATGAAACTATAATTTATTTAAGAGAATCTATATCGTAAACCGGATTTGTATCTGCATCATAATCCACTCCGTCAGCACCAAATCCGAAAAGACCGAAGAAATCACTCCAGTAACCTTCTATATCAGCAACTTCCTTTATATTTTCAGTAGATACATTATCCCATACATCAAGAACTGCCTTCTGTATGTCTTCCTGCATCTCATAGTCATCAAGACGTATCATGCCGTTTTCATCTGTCTTTGCCGTATTACTAGAAAGCTTATCAGTGAAAAGTCTTGTCATCTGTTCTATACAGCCTTCATGATTTCCGTATTCCTTCATGATTTTATATAGAATAGAAATATAGAGAGGAACTACAGGTATAGCTGCGCTTGACTGTGTAACAAGTGCCTTGTTTACCGAAACATATGCACTTATTCCTTTATACTTCTGTGTTATCTGCTTGGAAGTTTCAAAAAGGTGTTCTTTCGCCTTGCCTATTGAACCTTTTGTATACATAGGATATGTGATCTCAGGTCCGATATATGAATAAGCAACTGTTACAGCATTTTCCTCTATAACACCTGCGTCAGAAAGAGCGTCTATCCAGTCAAGCCAGTCTTCACCACCCATAACTTTTACAGTGGCTGTGATTTCTTCATCAGTTGCCGGTGTTATGGTTACTTCCTTTATAGTGTTATCTTTAAGATCTATAGTCTTGTTTGTATATTCACTGTTTGTAGTTTTAAGAACCGAACTGTATGTAGTTCCGTCCGATGTTGTTCTCTTAGGTGCTGCAAGACTATAAATAACTGCATCTACTTTTCCGAGATCATTTCGTATCATTTCTATTGTTTTCTCTTTGATTTCCTTTGAGAAAGCATCTCCGTTTATAGTCTTTGCATACAGTCCGTCTGCATGTGCAAATTCTTCAAAAGCAGCTGTATTGTACCAACCGGCCGAACCTGTTCTTCCTTCCGTACCGGGCTTGTCAAAAATAACACCCAGAGTGGCAGCTCCGCATGAATAAGCAGCAGAAATTCTTGAAGAAAGTCCGTATCCCATAGATGAACCTATTATAAGAACTTTTTTGAATCCTGCATCTGACTTGTGAGCTTTTGCATATTCTATCTGAGATCTTACTATCTGACGACAACCTGTCGGGTGTGCTGTTGTGCAGATAAATCCTCTTGTTTTTGGTTTAATTATCATCTTAAATCTCTCCTTTTAATTATTTCAAAGCCATAAGATTAATTATAACATGAAAAAATTTATAAATCAATACGGGATTTATTATCTATATCATTTTTATAGATAATAATCAACACATTATAGCACTACATAACACTAAATTATTCACACATGAAAAACATTGACACAATTTAACTATGGTGATATAATAAATATTATTACAAATTTTTGAAATCATAAAGGAGCGACTATTTTGACGGATAATATTTATAAACAGTTATTTGACATAGCTCATGAAAATATTATGGAAGCAAAAAGTGATTTTAGCAACAGTGAAAGTACCTTTCTTTTTTACTGTGAAAATGACCAGTTTTCAGTTGATATAAGTGAATTGATGAAGATAAAAGCAAGTAATGAAGAGTTTATACAACTCGCCTATCTCGCTCTGTTGAACAGACCGATAGACCCCGATGCAATCAATGTGTGGTCTACGCTCTACAATACTCCGCAGAAAAAGTTCAGGGTAAATGCTGTTTACAATCTCTTAAATTCAAATGAATTTTCGATAAAAGGAAAAAAGTATATAACAATACAATAAAGAAAGTACAACCAAATGCATTTATCAAGGGTGCGTACAAGATTTACAGACATTGCCCTGCACCTATAAAAGATTTGCTGAAAAAAACTGCACGGAGGTTAAATAAATGAGAAAAGCAAAGATTTACATAGATCTTTCTGTTTTTATAAATCTGGACTATCTTACAGGTATACAGCGTGTATCAGAAGAAATTATCCTCAGACTTCTGAAAAACAAAAATACCAATATCGTTCTCATTACATACTCTGAGGAAAATGAGTGTTTCAGAATTATAAACAACGAAACATTTACAGAATGCTGTGAAAATAAAATCAAAGACAAATCTGTATGTATAACAGATAAATATCTAAAAATACACGAAATGGAATCAGGTGCAGTGTTCTTTGACATTGACAGTGTATGGTGCTGTAAATTTACAAGAAGTAAACTGTATCCCCTTTTAAAAAATCAGAACATAAAAATAATAACTCATGTTTATGACATCATACCTATAACCCACCCGCAATACTGTCATGAAAATACAGTTATGTTTTTTATCGAGTACCTTGGTGCAACACTGAAATATGCAAATCATCTCATTGTAAATACTCAGGCCACTGCTGACCGTATAAAAACTATCTGTGATAAAATGAACCGAAAAATGCCCGGTTGTACCGTTGCACCTCTCGGTTGTGATTTTAAAAAAGCCAATGACAAAAAGAAACTCTCCCTTCGCCCGATGTACAAAATATCATCGACGCAGGCAAATACATATTGATGGTCGGAACTATCGAACCCAGAAAAAATCACGCATTGCTCCTCGATGCACTTGATAACGGGCTCAACGCAAATGTTGTATTTGCAGGACGTGTAGGCTGGAATGTCGAAAATCTTATCGAAAGAATCAAAAATCACCCACTTTATCAGAAACGTCTTTTCTTTATCGATAATGCCAATGATTCAGCTATAGACAAGCTATATGAAAATGCATATTTTCTGGCATTTCCTACGTTTGATGAAGGATTCGGGCTTCCTGTTATCGAATCAATACAGAGAAACACACCGGTCATTGCGTCAGATATTCCGGTTCTGCGTGAAGTCGGCGGAGAATATGCCGATTATTTTGATAATACAGATTGTACTTCGCTTGTGAAATATATCGACGATTGTCTGAACGATCCAGAAAAATATGACACTAAAAAATCCATGCTTAAAAATTATAAAGCTTATACATGGGACAAGAGTGCCGATATCATGGAAAAGGCACTTATAAATGTCTGCGCACCGTCTGAAACGGTAAACAGCACGGATCTTTCGCAGATGATATTTATCTGTGAAAATAAAGATAATATTTCAGCTACACTTCCTTTTGTTGAAGAATATATGAACTTTATAAAAAAGTTCCTTGTCTGCTGTCCTGAAAATATCGCAGAACTTATAAAATCTGAATACAAGGGAAAAAATGAGCTTTTGATAAAAACTTATGAAGAACTCCTTTCAGACAAAAAACTCCCTGAAAACTATAATGACCGCAGTTTTCTTATAAGATGTCTGCTTGTAAAAGAAGAAGAAACTGATGATGTATTTATCATGACTGATGATAACTTCAGACCTGTTCAGAATATACCTGATACATTGTTTATAAAAGACGGAAAATATACAGGATATTATTTTTATGATCTTACCAGATGGACAGGTGCTTTAAACAGTCACACTGCTTTTGATAAAAATGCTTTTAAAACAAGGGATTTTCTTCTTTTGTACAATTATCCGACTCTCCAGTATTCCTCACATCAGCCACAAGTAATAGACAAGCAGATTTTTAATGAAATGCTTGATATGCACCCTGAAATAATAAATGATTATTATGATGAATGGAGTATGTATTTTAATTTTGGCATTCACCATCACCCCGATATTTTCAGAACAAAAATAAATATTTCTATGTGCTGGCCTGATAACACTTCAAGCTGGAACTTAAAATATTTTCCCGGACCCTTTTTCTTTGAAAATTTTTCAAAAAATCTGTATAACGAAAATGGCATTTTTGAAGGATTTGAAGAAACATACAGTGATAACAGCGCAGAAGAAAATGTCCGCAAGAGTCATATATATTCTGATACAGCAAGAAAACACTTTGAAACTCAGAAAGTATATGACAGTTTCTGCGAATACTATAATGAAAAGAAAGGTGAATACCCTTCATTTATTATAAACAGTGACCCTGAAAATGATAATACATCACTGCATACACCTGATTTTATCATTCTTCAGAATAACAGCACCACTCATATATCACTAAAAATCACAAAAGATATCTATAAAAGATATAAGAACTGTACTATGAATATTTCATACAGATTTCAGGATGCTGATAACAGTGATATTATAAATTCTCCGGAATTTACAATCATTGATAACGGTCTTGATATACAAAACATTCCCATACAAACTCCAAAATCAAAAATAAAAGGAAGTAAAATGATATTATGTATATCTGTAAATGACAGCGCCGGAAATGAAATATTTAAAGAAGAAAAGTTAATGCACACTATTCTTGCATGATTTCTCTATAAAAAACACCTTGCACTTTACTTGTTTTTTTAGTGCAAGGTGTTTTGCTATTGCTCCCCCAATTAACTTTTGAATCGTTCTACTCATCAAAACCGAGCAGAACGATTCATTTTTACAGGCTGTTTTCTAACAGCCTCTTTTGTTATATTCAGAAATCAATTGATTTCCTGCAAATAAAGTGTAATAATTCTTTGAAGTTCCTTTGCTGTTTCTTCAGCTGTAAGAATGCCGTCGCTGAACATATACATATGTTCGATGACAATATTTGTTATATTATCGTCGACCTGAAAACCTGTGGAGTTATCAATGATAGCTGTTATTTCTTTTTTATCATCATCTGAAATATCTATAACATAATCGTCTTTATATTCTCCGTACATATCTATATAATATGTTCCCATACCATTCTGCGTTGACTGAGAATTTTTGAACATATTTTCAAAGTGTTGTTTTGAAACAGGAAATACATTTTCAATCTTACTCTGATACTCATCGCTGAGATATTCGTTTACAAATTCCCATGCAATATCTGCATTTTCAGAAACTGATGATATTGCATATGAGTTTATCGGAGAAATTTTGCCACCGCTTTTTCCGTCTTTTGATACATCGAAAAAGACAAAGTTTTCGCCATACACTGAAGTCAGAATATCATAACCGCCAAAGTCAGATATATTTTCTATTCCAAGTACCGGTTCGTATGACAAGCTGTTTTTAAGATATTTTATCAGTCGTATAAACAATTCTGAATCAAAATTACATTTTCCTTCTTTGTAATCAATAAAATCATCGATATGAGATAATACAAAGTAATCAATAAGAACATCAGGATTTCCATTACAGAAACCAAGTTTTTTTGATTCGGCTATGTCAAGGAACTCTTCAAATGTATAACTGTTTTTTGAAATAATACTGTCATCACAGCATACTATTCCGCTCAGTTTAAATGAAGGTGATACAGCATATAACTTGTCGTTGAATGTAAGCTGTTCCAATGATTTTTCAAATAAAGTTTCCGATACGGATCTATCAATCAGTTCGTTAAGATCTGTAAACAGTTCTATTTTAGCGAGAAGCTTTGCATTAAATCCATTTCCTAAAACAAATATATCAGGGACTTCACCATTTATAATGTCTCTGTAAAGTGCGGAAAAATAAGAATCTTTTGTGGTATCTATATCTGAGCTGTAGTCTTTGCATACTATATAGCAATCAGTGCTTTTTTTGTTGAATTCGGCTATTTCTCCGGAAAGTTCAGTATTATGTGCAAAGTTATTTCCGGCAATATACAGTATTTTTCTGTTATTTAGTTTTTCTAATGTAGCATCATCTACTTTTTTGAGTAAACGGTATTCAGAATTGATATCGTCGCAGATATAACTGTTTTCACCGGCTTTTACAAATAACTGAGGAACTCCCAGTATTGAAGAATCAATGAGATTAAGTATTCTGGTTTTGTTTTTTGTTTCATGATTATATCCGTACATTACAGAACCTGAGCAGAAATAAAAATCATACTCTTCATCTCCTGTATATATATTATCTATTAATGTATTTTCAAGTACAGGAATAAGTGAGTCACCGTCTTTATTTAAAGAATATATATAATAATTCATATTTTCTTCTGTCAATACAAAGGTATTATCACCGTAAGATATGATTTTCAGTATGTACTGACCACTGTTAATACCTAAAGTATTCAGAAGTTTACCACTTTTATCATATGTTAAAAGAAGTGCATGATTCTCCGCGTTCAGTGCATTTGCATATATTCTGTCTTCAGTACATTCTATGACACTTCCTAATGTACAGTCATCACTGTAAAGTTCTGCAGTTTTTTCGTCTGAATCTGCAGTGCTTAAAAACTTTATTTCAATCTGGTCATCGTCGCTGATGTATGTACAGTATGGAGTACCGTCAGATGCTATTCCGCTTGTGACGGTTTCGCCAAGAGTTATAGTATTTTCCTTGTCGGTATACATGGTTTCAATGCAATAAGAAGATTCGGGGAATGAGATGATGTATTCGTTTGAACGGAGATGGTTTCCTTTTTCAAGTTCCGGCTCAACTACTTCTGTTCTGTTTTTGGTTTCGTAGTTATACGCAAAGACAGTGTCAAGCATTGCTGCCAATACTTCATTTTCTTTATATCCGTAATATATAAACTGCGCATCGGGGACTTCATAAAAATCTTTCAGACTGCCATCTGCTTTATTTATTACATCTATATATGATTTTTCACCATCAAAAGATGTTAAAATTAATTCGTCACCATCTATAAATAAATCATATGCATACCCTGGCATATCGTCATAATTATAAGTACTGATAAGAGTCATTGTATCATCAAATACATTGACATACATCTTAAAAGTGGTTTCATCATATCCCCAGGTATAAAGTTTATTATCACTGACGGCAACGTCAGATATATACATATTGCCTTCGAATAATTCGTCTACATTAATAGCTGATTTATAGTTAAACCCGGTATCATAGAATTCTATAGTGAATGGCGTGAAAATAAGAAAGTTATTATTAAAGTTTATGATATGCTCTCCGTATTTTACACTGTGTTCTGATTCTAGTTTTCCTGTTTCGAGGTCAATAACCGAAACTTGTTCATCTTCAAGGATATATGCCGTATTATTGTCATATATGTAAAAATCGCATATAAAATCATATGCGAAATCGACATCAAAAGTTTTGACTGCCTTTGTTTTGGAATTAAAAATACTTATTTTATCGTTTTTATCGATATTGTTTTTTAATCCGGTTATATGCTGTTCATTATCTATAAAAGATATATCGTTTATCATGATATAATCGTTATTGTCGTATGTAGTATTTTCATAATATTCAGTAAGTTTATGAATTGATTTGTTTTTCACATATTCTGATTTGTTTTCTTCTTTCTTTTTATCATTTTTTGAAGTACAGCCTGTAGCTGATACTAAAATGCACATAATCAATGCAGTTATTTTTTTTAGAATATTTTTCATAAAAAAATATACACTCCAATTAATAATAAATTTTTAAATAAGAATAAAGATATAGTGTAAACACTATATCTTTATTCTTTTTTGAATTAGTAGCTAAAACGTTTGCTGGTATATTTTGTAACACCAGTTTTATTAACAAGCTTTTTGTATGTATCTTTACCAACAATACCATCTACAGAAAGACGAGTACTGCTCTGGAATTTTCTGATTGCATCGTCGGATTTTGGGCCTAAAATACCATCAACGTCTAAGCCTCTAAAAGCATGACCATTCTGATACTTGTTGAGCATACCCTGTATTCCATAACAGTGAACATCTCCTCTGCTGGTATAGTATCTTCCGTAATATCCACCATTATCTATGATAGAAGGAAGATCGATCGTACCATTATACCAAGTTTCCCATCCACCATCTTTAGTGTACCGTGCACCTGCTGTACCTACAGTTGCAGTAGTTGCCATTGTAAGAGCTGCTACTACGCCAAAAACTTTACTTAAAAAATTTTTTCTCATTGTTAATTTCCTCCAAAAATATAACTTTTGAATAAAGATTTGTTGCTTTTAAATTTGCTAAAAGCATGTAATATTGCACTAACGGAAATTTCCTTATTTTAATATCACATTTATATATATGATTAATCATTTATGAATATATTATAATATTTTTTTATTAAAAATTCAATAGTTAATTTAGATGAATGAAATATATCAATAATATACATTTTTTGTTTAATTGAACGGTTTTGAGTTGTATTGTGAATGTCAAGAAAAAAATGACCCCCTGTGCTGAAAAAATTTTGCCCCCCTTGTGCTAACATAAAAATGATCCCCACTCGATGTCATGACGGTTCCAATGATCGTCCATGATTATCGATTCTGTACGATGATGTGCAGTTCATATTAAGAATGTGCGAGCGATAAGTTAATCTGTCTATCATAGCAGCAACCATCATTTCATTATCGAAGAGTTGCGTCCATTGAGAAAATTCAAGGTTTGTAGTGATTATCACGCTTGCTCTTTCAGGCTGTAATTTTTTTTAAGATGAGAACGCACATTTTTTTCAAGTTCTTCCTTGGAGCGAGGAGAGGATTTTTGTCCAACAGAACGTTTCAAATCACTATTTACAAGTTCGTCGGGATTGTACTCAGGAGCATATGGAGGAAGGTAAAATACTTCGATTCTGTCCTTGTGTTTTTCAATCCATTTCTGAACATCTTTTGAATGATGCACACGTAAATTATCAAGTATCAGAAATACTTTCTTTTCGGCATCACGAATAAGCCTACCCATAAAATCGACAAACTTTTATGAATTCATATTGTCCTTATAAAGCGTAAATCTGAGCTTTCCACGTTTTGAAATTGCTGACAGCATATTTACTTTAAACTTCTGTGATTCTACTCTTACTACAGGTGTTTCCCCCTTTGGTGCATATCCTTTCATATAATTTGCTGTGTTTTGAATATTTGTTTCATCACCAAAGAAAATCTCAGCATTTTCGGCTTCTGCACGCTTTGTAATGCCTGGGAATTCTTCGTTCAGCCACTTATCAATCTTCTCATGATCCTGCTTATATGCACGCTTTACAGGTCGCTGAACACTGAATCCCCAGCGCTGAAGATAATATTCAAGTGTAGATAATTTCATTGTTATTCCATATTTTTAAAAAATCAGTTCAGTGATATTTTTTCTCGTCCACATACATCCCTTAAGTTATATCTCGATATTTATCTGAAAGCTCATAAAAATATTCTGTTGCAAACTGAAACTTTGTAGCGTTAAAGCCATCACACGCAGGAAAAATAAA
>SVNW01000053.1:0-5670 GCA_015066745.1 Ruminococcus sp.
GATAAATTTATTCCGCTATTGAAAGAAATCGTGATTTATGGTACAATTAAATATAGTTGTGAAAAATTCTGAAAGAAGTGATTATTATGAAAAAAATAACTCCATTATTTCTCGGTATGGCATTACTGCTTACTTCCTGTAATATTTCTTCGGGAAAATCAGAAGACAGTGATAAGTTATCGATTGTAACCACTATTTTTCCGCCATATGATTTTGTCAGAGAAATAGCTGATGATAACGTAGAGATCACTATGTTACTCGAACCGGGTTCGGAAAGTCACTCATATGAACCTACTCCGCAGGATATAATAAAGATTCAGGAAAGCGACCTTTTTATATACGTAGGCGGTGAAGGAGATGTATGGGTAGACACTATACTTGACTCAATGGACAAACCGCTCAATACTATAGTTCTTATGGACGAAGTTGAAGCTGTAGCAGAAGAAATTGTTGAAGGAATGGAACATGAGCATGAACATGAACACGATGAAAATTGTGACCATGATCACAGTGAAGAAGCAGACCTTGACGAACACGTATGGACTTCTCCTGAAAATGCAATAAAAATAGTTGAGAGTATACGTGATAAGTTGTGTTCTATAGATGAGGAAAACTCAGGTACTTATAAGACCAATGCCGACGCTTATCTTAAAGAATTAAATGCTCTTAATGATAATATAAAAGAAATCGTCAAAACAGGAAAACGTGATACAGTAGTTTTCGGCGACAGATTTCCTATGAGATATTTTGCGGATTGTTATGATATTTCCTACTACGCAGCATTTCCGGGTTGCAGTACAGACAGTGAGCCGAGTGCATCGACAATAGCATTTCTTATTGACAAGGTAAAGGAAGAAAATATCCCTGTTATATTCAGTATAGAGTTTTCAAATCAGAAAGTAGCGAAAACTATTTCAGAAGCAACAGGTGCAAAGATATATGAATTTCATTCGTGTCATAACGTGACAAGTGATGATTTTAAAAACGGAGCATCTTATTTAAGTCTTATGACAAGAAATGCGGAAGTGTTGAAAGAAGCGCTTAATTAAATTCGTTCATGGGGGAGAAAACTATGCATTCTTTAAAACGAATACCGGTAGGATTAGAGGACTTTAAAGAAATAATAGACAAAGGATATTATTTTGTAGATAAGACATTGCTGATAAAAGATATACTTGACGGAAATTCAAAAGTAAGCCTTGTGACCCGCCCCCGTCGTTTCGGAAAAACGCTCAATATGAGTATGATACAGCGTTTTTTTGAAAAAACAGAAGAAAACAACGAATATCTTTTTGAAGGTTTAAAGATAACCTCTGAAGATAAAAAATACCTTGATCATCAGGGAAAGTATCCTGTTATAACCGTTTCGCTCAAAAGCATGAAACAAAGTTCATATGAATATGCATTTTCAGAGTGGAAAAATAATGTTATAAGAGAATTTATAAGGCATACAGATGTTTTGAGTTCAGAAGAAATTTTACCGTATGAGAGAAAAAGGTTTGAAGCGGTTATAGCCGATGAAGCAGATGATGTTGTATATTTTACTGCTTTAAGATTTCTTTCGGAATGTCTGAAAAAATATTATAAAAAAAATGTAATACTCCTCGTGGATGAATACGATGTACCGCTCGAAAATGCGTATTTCTGCGGATTTTATGATAAGATGACAGATCTTGTAAGAAGCGTACTTGAAAGTGTACTAAAAACAAATCCGTCACTTGAATTTGCAGTGCTTACAGGTTGTCTGAGAATTTCAAAAGAAAGCATATTTACAGGGCTTAACAATCTTGGAGTGTATCCGATAACTGAAAGCAGATTGTCGGAATATTACGGATTTACGCAGGACGAAGTTAAAAAGATGGCAGAAGAATTTGATCTTTTGGAAAGACTCCCCGAAATGAAAAAATGGTACAACGGATATATATTCGGTCAGACAGAAATATACAATCCCTGGAGCATAGTTCAGTATATGGCATCAGCAAATGGCGGAAACAAAATCCCATGCAAGCCGTATTGGATAAATACAAGCTCAAACAGTATAATACATCAGCTTATATCACAGTCTGATGAGAAAACGAAAAAGAAGATAGAAGATCTTATGGCAGGAAAAAGCATAAAAGCACCTGTAAACGAAAATACAGTATATTCTGACATAAACGTAAATAAAGAAGATATCTGGAGTTTTCTTTTGTTTACCGGATATCTGAAACAGGTTGACAGTGAGTTTAAAAATCTCAGAACATATTCAGAGATGGTCATACCAAACCTTGAAGTTATGACGGTATATGAGCAGACGGTTATGAACTGGTTTGATGATATGATAATAAAAGAGAGAACACCGGAGTTGCTTTGTGCATTTATTGAAGAAGATACTCAGAAAGTCCAAAGTGAAATAAACAGATGGTTAAGAAAAAGCATAAGTTTTTACGACTCTGCCGAAAACTTTTATCATGGATTTCTGTTAGGGGCGCTACTTGGAAATGATGAATATGAAATAAAATCAAATCGTGAAAACGGAGACGGAAGAACAGATATAACGATTTGTGAGTTCCAGACAAGAAGACTGGGAATCGTCATTGAAATAAAAATAGCCGGAAGTTTTCATGAACTTGATAAGATGTGCGATAAAGCACTTATGCAGATCGAAGAAAGGCAATACGGAGAGCAATTGCTTGAAGATTGCTATGAAAAAGTAATAAAATACGGTATTGCGTTTTGTGGCAAGTCCTGCAAAATAAAGACCGGAAAATCGTTATCAGGTTGTTTGTTTTAAAATATAATATTTAAAAGTTTTGGTGATGAGATACTGAATTGTACTTTGAGTATCTCATTATTTTTTTTGAAAATATCCAAAAAATCAAAAAACTAAAAATATGTTAAGAAAAAATGTTTGTTTACACAAATTAAATATTCTGATTTTGTTGGATATCTCTAAAATAAGCTTACTTTTTTAAAAAATAAAAATCTTTAAATATGATATTTTAACTTTAAAATCATAAATAAAATAAATTTATGAAAAAAAATTGTGTAGCTTTTTTTGTTTTACCGAAGTATTAATAATGTAGTTCAGTTTTTAATGCATCTGAATATCTTATAAAAATCTTGAAGGGATTTAATGAAAAAAGTTTTTAAAAGTTTTTAAAATTTTGATTGGAGGAAATATTATGTTAAACAAGAAAATCAGAAAAGTTATGGCTTCAGTAATGGCAGTTGCTCTCCTTGCAGGTTCAGTATCTATGCCGGCAGAAAATGTTTTTGCAGGTGAAGTTCTCGGTGAAACCGGTTTTGAAAATAAGTATTTACCGTGGAGAGGTTTGGAATCTGCTCCGGCAAATCAGAATATATCGGTTGAGGACGGTCAGCTTCGTGTGGAGATTCTCAATCCGACAGGTGAATGTTGTGAAAGATGGGATCTTCGTACAGAGTACAGAAATATTAAGTTCAAAAAAGGTCATGAATATACTGTATCTTTCAAGGCAAAGTCAAACCGTTCGGGACTTCAGCTCTGTACACATATCGGCAATGTCAAAGGCGATGAAGAGTATTTTGTACTCAGTGGAGACAAAATGCAGATGGGTCCTCATATGGACGGACAGTGGGGAAAAGCTGCGGTTTTAGAAACCGAATATCAGACATTCAGCGGTACTTTTATACCAACAGAAGACATTGAAGGTGCAGTGTGGACTTTCCAGTATGCAAGAGGTACTGTATATGAAGGAAATGCACAGTCAGGAGATGAGATCTGGTTTGATGATATGTCTATCATTTGTGAAACTTGTGAAGATTGTAATTACAAAGTAAGCAGTACATTCCCACCGAGTGTTGTAAACCGTGAACGTTCTGCACATACAGATCCGGAAACTTACGCACCTGACGGAAAGTTAATAAATTTCATCTCTGTAAATCAGCTCGGATATTATCCCGGACTTAAAAAGGTAGCTGTACTTGCTGATAACAAGGGAGATGTTTTCTCAATGACTTCATCAATAGATCTCACAGAATCATCTTACGAATTTGAAGTATGTGATGCTGCAACAGATGAAGTAAAATTTAAGGGTGTATCAGGTGAAGCGATTCAGGATCAAGATTCAGGCGATACTGTATTTAAACTTGATTTTACAGAGTTTAATGAACCGGGAAAATATTATATAAAAGCAGGCGAGTGGAGATCTTTTGAGTTTGAAATAAGTGACAGCATATATTCATCATCTGATAAAAGTTTACTTACTGATGCTTTGAATTATTTCTATCAGAATCGTTCAGGTATTGATATTGATGAAAAATATATAACATCAGGAGAAAAGGCACTGCTTGCTCATGAAGCTTCACATAAGGTAGATGAAGCTTATATCCAGACAATCAATGGAAATTCATATACGTATTCTAACAGTATGGACGCTTCAAAAAAATATGCATCATCTGTAACTCAGGCATCAGGTGGCTGGTACATGACCGGACAAAATCATTCCAAACAGGTTGTAGTAGGCGGAATATCTGTATGGACTCTTCAGAATATGTATGAAAGAGCATCTAAGAGAGAATCAGGACGTGATAAATTTGCGGATGGTTCAGGTAAAGTTGTAATTCCTGAAGCAGGAAACAAAGTTCCTGATATTCTTGATGAAGCTGCATATGAGATCGACTGGATGACAAATATGGTTGTCAAAGAAGATGAACCTACATGGGGAAAATATGCAGGTATGGTATACCGCAATCTCAAAGACCATAAATGGACAGGACTTGCAATAAGACCGTATGACTACGAAGAAGAATGGGGAACAGTTCGTATAGTTAATCCTCCGACGTTTGATGCTACGCTTAATTACGTTGCATGTTCTGCTCAGGCAGCGAGACTCTGGCAACCATATGATTCCGAAAAAGCTGCTTATTATTTAGAAAGTGCTAAAAAATCCTACGAGGCTTATAAAACACACTGGGAAAAAGAATCCGACAATAAGGATTTGTATGATTGGGTATATGATCACAGTGTATCAGCTGTTAAAAGTACTATAAGCGATGAAGCTTACTGGGCAGCGTGTGAATTGTTTGTGACAGCAAAGACTTTTGAAGATGCTTCTGCTGATGAATACTACAAAGATCTTTCTGCACACAGCTATGCATTCAATATGCCTACAGCAATTAATATTCCTAATTATGTAGGAACTTCCGCTTCATTGAATGTAGATAACACAACGACAGCAGGTTCAATGACACTTTATCTTAATAAAGAGTTCCTGCCTGAAAATGATATGAAAAAGCTTGAAGAATCCATAATATCAGCTGCAGATATGTATACAGGTGCAACTGAAGAACAGGGATATGGCATACCATATGTATATGATAGTTCCGGTTACAGAGAACCAAATGGCATAGACGTTTATGTAGTAAAAGGCTATGCAAACTGTTCAAACTTATTGGTACTGACAAACTCTATGGTTATGGCTTATGCGTATGATATTACAGAAGATGCTAAGTATGTAAACGGTGTAGTATCAGGAATGGATTATATCCTCGGTACAAATCCGCTCAACTATTCATATATTACAGGTTACGGTGATTACAGCGTTGAAAATCCTAACCACAGATACTGGGCAGCAGAACTTGATAAAACACTCCCTTCAGCTCCTGACGGCGTTCTGGTAGGTGGCCCTGATGCAGGACTTCATGATG
>SVNW01000053.1:5770-27788 GCA_015066745.1 Ruminococcus sp.
ACAGGTTACGGTGATTACAGCGTTGAAAATCCTAACCACAGATACTGGGCAGCAGAACTTGATAAAACACTCCCTTCAGCTCCTGACGGCGTTCTGGTAGGTGGCCCTGATGCAGGACTTCATGATGAATATGTACGTGGTTTAGGTATGACCAGTGAAAAAATCACTATTCCTTCGCAGAGATGTTATGTTGATGATATTGAATCATGGTCAACAAACGGTACAGGAATCGATACAAATGCAGCATTGGCATGGGTGGTTTCATTTATCGAAGATGAAGCAAAGGCTTATTCCAAAAATGATGGTAATGAAAACAAAACACCTGAAGACAACAAAGATACAACAGATGACGAAAACAAAACACCTGAAGACAACAAAGATACAACAGATGACGAAAACAAAACACCTGAAGACAACAAAGATACAACAGATGACGAAAATAAAACACCTGAAGACAACAAAGATACAACAGGTGATAAAGACAAAACACCTGAAGACAACAAGGATACAACAGGTGATAAAGACAAAACACCTGAGGACAACAAAGATGTAACAGATAACAAAAACGAAACACCTGAAGACAATAAAGATACATCAGATGACAGCGATAAAGCTCCCGATAACAACTCACCTGTTGTTGTGCCGACAGCAACTTCAACAAGCAGTATTGCAACAGAAATAATCAATTATGGTGATATGAACGGTGACGGTGAAACAGATCTTTCGGACCTTACTCTCCTCAGCCTTCACCTCATAGGCGATAAGAAACTTACAGATAATTTCCTGAAAGCTGCCGATGTATATTATGACGGAGAAGTAAACATAGCTGACCTTGCACATTTCAAACAGTATATAAGCAAAGAACCAAACGTAGTTCTTGGTGTTCAGAAATAAAATAAACTTATAAAACAGATAGAAGACCTGCCCTGAGTGGCAGGTCTTCTATCTGTTTTTTTAAGAATTTGATAAGAATTTGATAAGGATACGATAAAGAACATTTTTTTGAAATATGGTATACTAAAAATACAGTAAAAACAGTAAAGCTATTGAAAGGAGTGTCTGTATATAGATTTTAGTGTTACATAATGGACATATTTCTTGATAAATATTGACTAATTTTAAAAAATAAGTTATGATAATAATATGTCATTTTATTGATAAAAATTCATAACAAGAAAGGGAAATAACATGAAGAAAAAACTTTTAAAAGCAATAGCACTTATAGGTGCAAGCTGTATTCTTTTTACAGGATGTGATGAATCGGAGGCTGAAACTCTGAAAGTTGCAAATGTTACACCGTACTCCAAAAATGATCTTGAAAAAACTATGATCGTAAACGGTGTTGTAGAGAGTGCAGTCAAAGATTCTGTTATAACTACAGAACTTACCGAGTATAAGGTAACAGCACTCCATTACAAACTGGGTGACTATGTAAATGCCGGAGATATAGTCTGCGAACTCGATACTACAGAACTTGAAAAAGAGATAGCAGAACTTGAAAAAGAGATAGCAGATTCTGATGAGCTTTCAAATTACAGATACCAGCAGATGCAGGAAGGTGTAAGCAAGGCACAAAAACAGGCTGATCTTGATTTACAGGCAGCACAGAAGAAAATAGATGACGAACAGGCAAACCGCGATACGCTTCAGCAACAGTATGAAGAAAATATGGCTGCATACAATGAAATGGCTGCCGAGATCGAAAAAATAAGAGAACAGATGAGCGGAGAGCTTACTGAAGAACAAAGAGAACTTTATGATCAGCAGTATGCAACAATGATGGAAACTTCCGAGCAGTTTATGATGGCATATGAAACTGCACAGGCACAGATAAGAGAATCAGATTCACAGTTAGAAATATATAAAAATGCATTTGATTCATTAAAGATAAGAGTAGAAAGCGATATTAATTCTGCAATATTTGAGAGAGATACATATTCACTTCAGGACAATGCTTCTACAGAAAAACAGAAGGAACTTGATGAACTTAGAGAAAAACTCGAAAATACAAAAGTAAAAGCTGAAAGAGGCGGAGTTATTTCAAATATCGCTGTTGAAGTAGGAAAAAAATGCGAATCAGGACTGATAATGACCATTCAGAGTACTGATGATATTTGTATTCACACAATTATTTCAGAAGAAGATCTGCTTTCTGTAGAGAGCGGAATGCGTGCAGTAGTTGAAATAAAAGCAAAGTCAGATGAGGAGTTTGAAGGTAAGGTAGACAGAGTACTCGATATAAAAACAAATGATGGTTTTGACGGATATATCAAAGTAGATGATACAAAGGATTTTCGTATCGGTATGAATGCAACTGTTGAAATATTCACAATAGATGAAAAAGATGTTTTATCAGTATCAAGAACATCTGTATTTAAAAACGATGAAGAACAAGATTGTGTATATAAAGCAACAGAAAACGATGACGGAACATATAAAATTGAAGAAATACCTGTAGAAACAGGCCTTGAAACTATAAAATATACAGAAGTAAAAAGCAGTGAGCTTTCAGAAGGCGACTATATAGTATCAACTCCTTCAAAATTTGATGATGGTGAGATCGTAGAAGTAAAAGTAAAATCCACAGAAAAAGAAGGAGAATAAGTATTATGTCAGATAGCAAAAAGTCCGTAGTAAATATGTCGGGCATAATAAAAAGATTTTATATAGGTATGCCAAACGAACTGCAAATATTAAATGGTATAGACCTTGATATAAAAGAGGGCGAATTTGTAGCGATAGTCGGTGAATCAGGTTCAGGTAAAAGTACGATGATGAATATTATAGGTGCGCTTGACAGACCGACAGAAGGAAAATATTTTTTCAACGGCGAGGATATAAGCAAACTCAGCGATAAAAAACTCAGTAAGATACGTAACAAGGAAATAGGTTTTGTTTTTCAGAACTTCAATCTCGTTCCAAGAACATCAGCTTTGAAAAATGTCGAGTTACCTATGATGTACGCAGGGATAAAACGCCGTGAAAGAACAAAGCGTGCAAAAGAACTTTTAAAAACTGTAGGTATGGAAGAACGTTCGGATCACAATCCTAATGAACTTTCAGGTGGTCAGAAACAGAGAGTGGCTATAGCAAGAGCAATGGCAAACGATCCTTCAATAATACTTGCCGATGAGCCGACAGGTGCACTTGATACAAAGACAGGGCGTATCGTTATGGATATTTTCCACGAACTTCACCGCTCAGGTAAAACTATAATCCTTATAACACACAGTCCGGAACTTGCAAAGGAAACAGAGCGTATCATTACCATTTCAGACGGAAATATAATTTCCGATACTGCCGGAGGTGCTGTAAATGGGGCTGATTGAGAACATTAGTCAAGCGATAAAAACAATAAAATCAAATTCAAAACGTTCTGCACTGACTATGATAGGAATAGTGATCGGTCTTACATCTGTTATAACGATAGTTTCGGCAGGTAGTCTTATATCCGATATTGTAAACGGCCTTTTATCAAGTATGATAAAAGAAACTTTGATTTCTGTTGAAATTCAATCAGAAAATGATGATATGTTATATGATGAATCGGAGAAATATTATCTGACCGAAGATGAGAAAAAAGAATTTGAAGATAACGCTCCCGATAGTATATACGGTGTTTTATCGGTTTCATGGAGATTAGAAGGAAAGGTGTATACTGATAATAGTCATTATTCACTTGCAAGGGTATCTGGTGTATCATCGGCATATTCGCAGCTTCGACAGGTTAATATTACAGAAGGAAGATATCTTAGCAAAAGTGACTGTGACAAAGCAAGCAACGTTATTGTAATTTCCGATATAGCTGCAAGAAACTGTTTTGGTTCAGAAAAAAATGCTATAGGTAAAACGATATCAATAAATCTTAATCAGAACGTAATGAAACAGGAAAAACTGGTATGTGCAGATTGTGTAGTAGTCGGTATATACAAATATGAAGATAAACAGGAACAGACAAAAAGGATAAATGATATCAGAAACTTTTCGACAGATATGTTTATGCCATACACAACTATGGACAATCTGGTTGTAATGCCAACAAAGCTTTCTCTTGAACTTTCCAACACATATAGCGGACTTCTTGTAGCGGCAAAAGATTCTGATTCGATCCCTGATGCGATGCGATATATCAATGATTTTATGAGAGACAGATTTCCGGGTGATGAGGATTATAGTTATACTTGCAACCAACTTTTGCCAAAAGAAGTACGATCTATGATCGATACTGTTGTGATGGCAATAACTGCAGTGTTTGTGGCTATAGGAGGTATCTCGCTTGTCGTTGGCGGAATAGGTCTTATGAATACCATGCTTGTAAGCGTAACGGAACGAACAAAGGAAATAGGTATAAAGAAAGCACTTGGTGCAAAAAAGAGTACAATAAGATTACAGTTTCTTATTGAATCGGCAACGATATGTCTTATTGCCTGTGCTATAGGTGTATTGGTTTCATCTGTTATCTTAACCGTACTTGATACAAAGTTTTATGATCTGATTGATATGGTACCCAAAAAAGTATTACACGGTGATCTCAGATATTATATTGAAAACACCGAAATTCATATAGAAGTATCATCGATAGCCGTTATTGTATCAACATTGTTTTCAGTTGCAGTCGGTGTTATTTTTGGATATTATCCTGCAAACAAGGGTGCGAAGATGCAGCCTGTAGACGCTTTGAGATATGAATAAAGCAGAAAGGAAAGTCACATAATAAATGAAGACAAAAAAATATAAAAGAAAAAAGAAAATCATAAGAAAAATAGTGGCAGGCGTTGCAGTTGTCGCTTTCTTTGGTTGGTTTATCTCGCTTCGTATAAATAATGAGCAGAGTGTGGGTTATGATATGGTTTTAGCTTATGAAAAACATGACCTCAGCACATATGTAAATGCGTCGGGAACAGTTGTACTGAGTGATTCACAGACTGTATCTGCAGAAGTTACCCAGAAGATAAAAAAGCTTAACTTTAAAGTAGGCGATACAGTAAATGAAGGCGATGTTCTCTGTGAATTTGATAGTGAAATGCTCGATGAACAGATCGCAAGATATGAAAAACTTATAAATGACGCAAAAACACTTGAGCAGTTACAAGATAATAACGGAGCAAATTCACAGCAGTATGCAAAACAGCTTGCTGATATTTCTGTTGAAAGTGCAAAGATAGCACTTGATGCCGCACAGAATGAGTATGATACAGCTTATTCAAAATACAGTGAGTATTATCAGATATATTATAATTCTACAGATGCTGCCGAATCTGATCTTTACTATAATATGTACAAACAGTATGAGGCAAGTCTTGAACCATTGAGTTTACAGCTTCAGATGGCGCAGAATGAATATAACAGTGTACTTGAACAGAAGACAGAGACGCTTGATCAGATATCGGAAAGCAATTATCTGAAAAAATTTCAGTCATCGGAAATAGAAAAGTATCAGGAAACACTTGATGAGCTGAAAAGACAGCGTGAGCATATTGTGGTTACAGCACCAAGATCAGGTGTAGTTACAGACTGTTATGTAAATGAAGGTTCTTTTACAAATGAAGGTGAACTTTTTAAGATAGGTACACTCGGAGATTATAAGGTTGAGGCAGTTATCACCGACAGAGATATACTTAACGTTAAGGTCGGAGATGAGGTTTATTTCACTACTGTTCTTACAGGCGATATGGAGATAAGCGGATATATTGAAAGCATTTCAGAATATTTTAATGGCTTTGGTTATTCGGCTACTGTAAAGATTACTGACAGTGATGCAATGAAACTTTTAAAACCAAATATAAATACTGCAGTAAGAGTTTATACAAATAAGGCAGATGAGCTTTATTCTGTTGCATATGATGCTATAGAACAGGACGAAAACGGAAACAGTTATGTACTAAGAGCAGTTGAAAACAATGGTCAGTTTACAGCTCAGAAGGTGGAGGTGCAGACAGGAATAGAGTCTGATTTTTACGTTGAGATAGTTTCTTCCGATCTTAAAGAAGGTGATCTGGTGGTATGCGGTGATAAGGAGCATAAGGCAGGTGACAGAATAAGATTGAGAGGTGCTGACTAATGAATATATCAGAATATATTTTTTCTGCTGTACGTTGTCTGTCAGCAAGTAAAATGCGTACATTCCTTACTACACTGGGGATTATTGTTGGTATCAGCTCTGTAATTCTTATAAACACGCTCGGCGAATCACTCAGTAAAACTATAGAAAATGTTATATATTCGTTGCTTTCAGGAAACGAAGTTTATATAAGGATAGTGCCTTCAGAAGATAACACGGATGTGGAATATGATGAATATGGATATCCTATATATGACCGTGACGTGTATTTTGATCAGCAGACAATTGAAGAATACGATAAAATGTATGAGGGACAGATCGAAAGAGTTCTTGATTTTTATGAATATTCAATTAATGGAACAATTCAGACGGATAGCGGAGAAAGCATTAACGTCAGTGCTTCTCCTGTTTCTCCTTCATATCTTAATTATAATGGATTAAAAATAAAAGAAGGACGATTTGTAAGTCATGATGATGTGGATAAGTCACTTCCGACTATTGTTATAGATCAGAAAGTAGCTAATAAATACTTTGGTGGTGATGCTCTCGGTAAGAAACTTGAAATCAAATCGCAAGATGGTAATGTATATTCTCTTACAGTTGTAGGTGTGCTTGAGGAATCTGCTGAGGATGTTATGATGGGAATGTCTTCGGAAGGTAGTCTTTCAAGGCTCTATATACCATACACATGTGGTCTGGATATAAACCAGATTTCGCTTGAAAATTTTGCGTTTAATTATATCAATTATTCTATAAAGAATATAGAAGATGAAGAACAGTTCAAGGAAGATACCGAGGAATATTTTGATGCTGTTTTTGAAGGAACCGGTTTTGAAACCGAAGTTACTTTTCTTACAGATGATCTTAAAACTATCGATAAAATAATAGATATCATAACAACTGTAATAGCTGTTATAGCCGCTGTTTCTCTGCTGGTAGGCGGTATAGGTGTAATGAATGTAATGCTCGTAAGCGTAACCGAAAGAACTATGGAAATAGGTGTACGAAAAGCGATGGGAGCAGAAAATAAATCTATATGTATACAGTTTATAATTGAGTCAATAATCATATCATTGATAGGTTCGGTTCTCGGTATAATCTGGGGAATTATGCAGTCTAAAATACTTGCCATTGCTGTTGTAAAGCTGACTTCAGATCTCCCTGTTGCGATTACTGTTGAGCTTGCAGTTCCGTATGGCTGGATAATCGGAGCAGTAATATTCTCATTTGCAGTAGGTATAATTTTTGGCGTTTATCCGGCATACAAGGCATCTAAAATGGAGGTAGTCGATGCACTCAGATATGAATAAGGAATATTATACAAATGCCCTTGAACGATCTAAAGCAGAAGAAAAAGAACTTAAAGCAAAATTTGAAAAGATAAGTTTTTTAAGACTTTTTATCGTAATATCCGCAATACTTACAGCCGCATTGTTAAAAACAATGTGGCTTTTGCCGGTATTTATAGCAGCTTTTATATATTGTGTAAATCTTCATATAAAAAACGAAAAGTCAGAAGCTCTCTGCAGAGCAAAGCAAAAAGTTATATGTTCATATATCTCAAGGTATGACGGTACGTGGAAAGAACGTGAAGAAGACTGTGCAGAGTTTTTTGATGACAGTTTTCATCAGGGAAAAGATCTTGATATTTCGGGAAAAGCGTCACTTTATAAACTTATATGTTCAGCGTACACTTTCAAGGGTAAAAAGAAACTTGCAGATATTCTTCAGAGAGGCTGTAAGAGCGTAGAAGAAATCTATGAAAATCAGTCAGCGGTAAAGGAACTTTTTGAAAACAGAGTATTTTCAGAAAATTTTGAATATCGTCTTGCAATGACAGACAACAGGAAAAGAAAAGACACAGGTGTTTTTTTAGACTGCAAAAATCTAAAAAAAAGCAGTACTTTTATAAATATACTGTCATTTATTCTTCCTGTTGTAACTATACTTTCAGCAATAATGTTTTTCTTTGATATATATCCTCAGATAACCGCTATATCAGCACTTGTATCAGCGGCTGTAAGCTTTGTTCTCTGCTGTATAATAAATTCGGTAAACGGCGGTTTACTGCGTGAACTTGAAATGATAAAAAACAGGATATATTCATACTATGAAGTTATAAATGAAATAGAAAAAGAAAACTTTAAAAGTGAAAAACTAAAAAATATCAAAGAAAATCTTAAAGCTGACAATGTTTCTTTACAAATAAAAAATCTTGTAAAGATAGCTGATCGCACCGAGATTCGCTCAAACTTTTTTGCATCATTTTTTCTGAATGCAATTTTTATGTGGGATATACACTGCATGAGAAATTTTGAAAAATGGGCAGAGAAAAACGGTGACAAAACTGATACATGGCTTGACCACGTAGCAGAATTTGAAATGCTCATAAGTTTGTGTGTTGTGCAGATCATTTCAGAATGCACCTATCCTGAGATAACAGTCAGCAAGACACCTTTTATTGAGTTTGAAAATCTTCGCCATACGCTTATTTCACCTGAAACTGTAAAAGGAAATTCGTCAAAGTTTACGTCATCTTCTGTTATAGTTACAGGTTCAAATATGTCTGGTAAAACCACATTTATACGAAGTATAGGTCTTGCACTCATTCTTGCAAATGCAGGAGCGCCGGTTACTGCTGACAGTTTTTCTGCATCATTTATGAGTGTTATGACATCTATAAAAACAGAGGATAGTGTAAGTGAGGGCATATCAACATTTTATGCAGAGCTTGTAAGAGTAAAACATATGGTTGAAGTGTCTTCGGAAAACAGACTTTTTCTTATGCTTATAGATGAGATTTTTAAGGGTACAAATTCAAAAGACCGTATAGTCTGTGCAATAGAAACTATAAAAAGACTGTCGCGTGAAAACACAATAGTTATGGTTACAACTCATGACTTTGAACTTTGTTCGACTGATTTTGGTGTAAGCAAGACAATAAATCTTCATTTTTCAGAATACTATGAAGATGATAAAATAAAGTTTGACTATAAACTAAAAGAGGGAAGATGTCATACTACAAATGCACAGGCACTGTTAAAGATGGTCGGAATAGTATAAAAAAACGTTTCACATCATTGTTATTTTCTGATGTGAAACGTTTTTATTATTTTTCAATTATCGGTACAGGAGTGGTATCTTCCTTATCGATATCATTTATGTATTTTTTGGTTTCTTCTTTTATAACGTTGGAAAGAAGGATTATGGCAACAAGGTTTGGAATAGCCATAAATGCGTTGAGGACGTTTGCGATATCCCATACAAGATCAATGGAAACAACAGCGGCAAGAGCAACTGTAATTATAAATATTATTTTGTATACAAATACACATTTTCTGCCACCTAAGTATTCAACACACTGTTCTCCGTAATATGACCAGCCGAGTGTAGTAGAATATGCAAATGATATTATACCAAGTACAAGTATGGCAGGGCCAAGTACAGGTATCTGTGAAAATGCTGCTGTAGTAAGCTGTCCGCCGTTTTCGATATCGGAAATATTGATATCAGGATTTTTGAGAATAGTTGAAACTATCATGAGACCTGTCATAAGACATACAACAACAGTATCCCAGAATGTACCTGTTGACGATACAAGTGCCTGACGTACAGAATTTTTTGTTTTTGCGGCTGAAGCAACAAGAGGAGCAGAACCCATACCGGATTCATTTGAAAAAAGTCCTCGTGCTATACCATATCTTGCAGCTATCATGATACCCTGACCTATAAGACCACCACCGACGGCACCGGGTGTAAAGGCAAGCTTTACGATACAGCTTATAGCAGGAATTATAAAATCATAGTTCATTGTCAGAATAATAAGACAACCTAGAACATAGAACAGAGCCATAACAGGAACTAATTTTTCACATACTTTTGAGATGCTTTGTATACCGCCCATTATTACTACAGCAGTTATGACGGCAGCTACAAGACCTATTGTCCAGCGTGGTATTGTGATAAAAGTAACATTGTTTTCGATAACTTCAGCTATTGCATTTATCTGAGTACCACTACCTATTCCGAATGATGCAAATGCAGCACACAAAGCAAATATTATACCGAGCCATTTCATGTTTAGTCCTCGTTCAAGTGCGTACATTGCACCGCCGAGCATTTTGCCTTCTTTTGTTTTGACACGATATTTTACTGCGATAAGAGATTCTGCATATTTGGTGGCTATACCAAAAACACCGGTAAGCCAGCACCAGAGAACAGCACCCGGACCACCCAAATATATAGCAGTTCCCACACCAATAATATTACCCGTGCCGATTGTCGAAGCAAGGGCTGTTGTGAGCGCCTGGAACTGACTTACATCGCCCGGAGAATCAGGATCTTTGGTAACAGAAAGTTTTATTCCTTTAAATACTTTCCGCTGGATAAATCCTGTTTTAAAAGTCATAAAGAGGTGAGTTCCGAAAAGAATTATTATCATCGGAACGCCCCACACAATATCATCTATGGACTTTACTATTTTTGATATTGTTTCCATTTTCTAAGAACTTCCTTTCATTTTTATTTTTCACCTTTTTTAATTATACCATAAAGTATTTATTGTGACAATAAAAAGCCGTTTACTTTTTTTAAAGTAAACGGCAAAATATTTATATGAATTTTTTAGTAAGAAGATGTGCTTTTCTTTGGCTTAGTAAAGACGATACCAAAGCAACCACCGCATATACCGCCTATGATATGTGAAAGCTGTGAAACATTGTCACGTTTGAACATATCCATAACTTCTCCGCCTATATAGATAAATGCGATAAGGATAAGTGTGAGCGGAATAGTACCATCTTCGATGTTTGAACAAGCTGCAAGCAGAATAAACATAAATACAATACCACTTGCACCGCATACAGCACCGTAAGGTGTGAGAATAACATGAAGAACACCTGTAAGGAATGCAGTAAAGAGCATCATCATGAGAAGTTTTTTACTTCCGTACTTTTCTTCAAGCATCGGTCCGATAAGAAGAATTGTTGTGAAGTTACCGATAAGATGACTCCAGTTTGCATGTCCGATTGCGTGTGTAAAAAGTCTCACGTAGAAAAGCGGATTAAGAAGTGAACCTCTTGATGCAACAAAGAGATCATGTGTAAATCTTAATGGTGTAATGGAATGAAGTATTTCCACTACTACTGCTATCAGCGTGAAAGTAAGAACAACAGGTGCGTTGTAACTTACACTGTTAAGAACTTTGTCGACTGCTTTTTTCATTTTGTTTACCTCCGATTTTTTATTTGTTTTATAACTACCAATAACATTATTTTACCATGATATTTTACTGTTGTCAACAAAAAAATATATTTTTTTAAAACTTACAATTTAGCTGATGAAAATCGAAGAAACATTGTTTAAAATATAGTAAATGAAAAAAATATATTTTTGTTTACTATAATAAACAGGATTGACATTGAACTGTATTTGAGTTATAATTAAAAATGGTTTATAGTTTATAGAGGTAATTATTTTAAAGGAAAATTTTTATTGAGAATGACAGGGTTGTTTGGAAAAATAAAAATTGAGGGTGAATCATGAAGAGGGGAAATTGTAATTGGTATAGTCGGTATGACCGGAAATATCTGTTTGTTTATATAGCTATAATGATTGTGATGATGGTCATAGTTATTATTCCCGGTACTTCAGCCAGTCATAAAACTTATATGGATAAAGTAGGTGAAGTGCTGAAAGCAGATCATGGTTGGACCGATGAAAATGGAAAGGAAGTTCAGCTTTACAACTTCAATCTGAACGAAGATGAAACGTTTTTTATCTATCATCAGATTCCACAGGAACTTCCATACGGAACGTCGTTGTGCTTTGGCAGCAGAAATATATATACCGATGTGTATATAAACGATGTTTTAGTTGAAAAAATACCGGAAGTTACGCATATGTTTTATAACAAATCTCCCGGTACGGTATGGCATTTTATAAAGATACCTCAGGAGGATTATGGAGGAACAATAAAAATACAGATAAAAAATGTGTATAATAAAAACTGTTCTTCTATAAATGACATATGTTTTACAGAACCCGCAAATTTTGTTTTAAGATACATAATGAACAATATGTTCCATATAGTACTTTGTGCGATAATGTTTGTTATGGGTTTTGTATTTATACTGTTTGATCTGTATGCGTATCTTAAAATAAAGAAAAAACCGGATATATTTTTTCTTGGTGTATTCTCCGTTCTTGTGTCGCTTTGGTCATTCTTTGAAACAGGTGTTGTGGAGATTTTTGCAAGAGACACACGTGCTTTGCAGAATATAAAAATTTACATTCTGGCACTGGTTCCTGTTCCGATACTTTATTATATAAAGCATTATTTCGGTATGAAGGATCTTAAACTTCTTAATCTGATACGTGATTTTACATTTGTAGTCTTTGCAGCGTGTACAATACTCAAAATAACAGGTATTGCTGATTTTCTTGAGAGTATCTTTTTGGTACATATAAATCTCGGAATAACAGCATTATTCATTGTTTATCAGGCAATAAGACGCTGGGTTAAAAATATTAAAAATCACAGACATGACAGTGTATTGTTTTATCTTGGATTTATCACAATATGTGTTTCATGCGCAATAGATCTTGTTCGTTTCTATATCGGAAGCGGTGAGACTGATGCGGCATTGTTTATCCGATTGGGCTTGTTTGCAGCGATCCTGTGTTATGGTGTTCTCGGACTTGGAAGTGTTGTTGAAAAGGTAAAGAACGGTCTTGAAGCAGAAGTGATAAGTAAACTTGCTTATCATGATGGTCTTACAGGCGTTGCCAACAGAACAGCATATCAGGAAAAAGTAGATGAATATGAAAAATCAAGACACGTTAATGTCGGAGTTGCCATGTTTGATGTAAACAATCTCAAGACCATAAACGATAAGTATGGTCATAACAGTGGTGATGAACTGATAATAAAGAGTGCTTCGATAATACAAAAATCCTTTGAAAATACAGGTGTTTGTTACAGGATAGGCGGAGACGAATTTGTAGTTTTCATATCGTCAAAAAATATCGAGGAGTCTTATAAAAACTGCATTGAAAATATGAAGACAAATATTTCTAATGCAAATAAAAGTACACCATATGATATAAGTATTGCATACGGTATGGCAGTGTATGACAGTAAAAAATCTTCAAAGATATCTGATGTGCTTAAAGTAGCGGATGAGAGAATGTACATATGTAAAGCAAAGATCAAAAAGAAAAATAAAGTATAAAACAAAATAACTATCCTTACTTAAAGCAAGGATAGTTATTTTTTCACCGTAACTAAGACGGCAAGTTTATCATACAGCAATATTAAAGTGAGTAAAAAATATTGCTGTCAGTAGTGGCTTTTATTCAATTACAGGTTCAAGAACAGCGTAGTTTCCATCGCTTCTCTTGTAAACAACATTTGTTTCACCTGATTTGGCGTTGCTGAACATAAAGAAGTTATGACCGAGCAGATTCATCTGTAATATAGCTTCGTCAAGTTCCATAGGACGCATGGAGAATTTTTTATGTTTAACAACTTCAAAATCATACTGTTCTTCGATCTCGTCAGAATATGTATCAAGGAAAGCAGTGTCACGGAGTTTCTTTTCAACTCGTGTCTTGTTCTTTCTGATCTGTCTGATAATCTTATCAATAGCAGCATCAAGTGCGTCATTTTTGTTTACAGCACTCTTTTCAGATCTGTAGATTATATTGTTATATCTGACAGTCAACTCAATGACTATCTGATTTTTAACCTCAGAAATAATCAGCTTTGCATCAGCGTCATCTCCGAAAAATTTTGATAATCTTGATTCGATTCTCTGTGTTGCGTAGTCGTCAAAAGCCTGTGGAATGTTCATTTTTTTAGCTGATATTATTGTTTTCATATTAATTCCTCCTTCTTAACTTAGCCTATCTTTATTATATGCTAAGCTGATATTTGTATTATAGCATATACCAAGAAAAATTTCAAGGGTTTTTTGATATTTTTTTGGATTTATACACAATTTTTTTTTGAAGTATTAAAATTAATTAGTATAAAACACAAACATGAACGTGTTTGTATTAGAAAGGAACGTTTATTATGAATGAAAAAAAATTTTTAAAAGAGTATGACATAAGTAATTATGAAAGACCTTCTGTTGCAACAGATATGGTTATTTTCAATGCAGTTGATGAGGCAAATGAAAATCCGAAAAAATCCGGTATAAAAAAGCTTAAAATTCTTCTTATAAAAAGAGGCGATTTTCCTTTTAAGGATAAGTGGGCACTTCCGGGTGGATTTCTGAAAATGAATGAGACACTTGAAGAGTGTGCAAAGCGTGAACTAAATGAAGAAACAGGGCTTGAACACTTTTATCTTTCACAGCTTGGTACTTATAGTACAGTAGACAGAGATCCGAGAGGACGTATAATTTCATGCGCATATATTTCACTTATAAATAACTGCAATGATATTATAAGTGGTGGAAGTGATGCTGATGATGCAGACTGGTTTGAAATAAAGATAAATGAAGAAGAAAATAAATTTAGTTTTGAACTTTTAAGAAATGATGAAGAATTTTTAAGAGCAAAGGTAACAGTAGAACATGATAAGGCGGTTGTAGAAGATGTAAAAGGTGAACTTGCGTTTGATCATGTGCAGATCATATCTGATGCAGTTTTTCGTGTACGTACAGGATTCCATACAACAGACTATATCTTTTCGCTTTTACCAAAGAAGTTTACTATTCCGCAGATGCAGGCAGTGTATTCTCTTGTGATGGGAAAAAGCATAAATAAGGACGTTTTGCACAGGTTGTATGATAAAAAAATAAGCAAGACAAATTTTACTGAGGAAAACGGTCAGCATAAAAGAGCAATTTTATATGTAAAAAATTAAAAAAACTATTGACATTTTAGTTTTATAGAGTTATAATAAAGATACAGAAATTCTTAGGATAAAAAACTCCAAAGAAAAATAAATGAAAGGACTTGAATAAGATGAAAAAAATACTTCTTGTTGTTGATATGCAAAATGACTTTATAAGCGGGGCTCTTGGCAGTAATGAGGCAAAGGCTATTGTGGAAAATGCCACTGAAAGAGTAAAGGATTTTGATGGTGAGGTAATATTTACACGAGATACTCACTTTGAAAATTATGAACAGACGCAGGAGGGAAGAAAACTTCCTGTAAGACACTGTATAAAAGATACATACGGCTGGGAAGTGTGCGATGAACTTAAAACATTGCCGGTATATGAAAAAAGCCGTAAAATAGATAAGCTGACGTTTGGTTCTGATGAGCTTGCAGTTTTTGTGAAAGAGGAAAAACCGGATGAAGTATATCTTCTCGGACTTTGTACTGATATATGCGTTATCAGCAATGCGATGCTTGTGAAAGCTTTTTCTCCTGAAACAGAAGTTACAGTTTTTGCAGACAGCTGTGCCGGAGTTACACCTGACAGCCACAAGACAGCTCTTGACGCAATGAAAATGTGTCAGATAAACATAATCGGAGAGTGAGAAAATGATAAAGATAAATGATAAAAAGATAGATACAGCATATTTCCCGGACGGAACATCTTCTTTCAGAGCGGATATTCCTGACGGAGAGATTTCATTAACATGGTGTTTTGACGGTAATGAGGAAATGATTACTTTATTTTACCTTGTAAATCATATACGCCGTATAAGAAAAGATGCAAAAATTTCTCTTGTTATGCCGTATATTCCAAATGCCCGTATGGACAGAGTAAAAAATGCTGATGAAGTATTTACTTTAAAGTATTTTTCACAGTTTTTAAATTCGCTTGATTTTGAAACTGTAAAAGTTTACGATCCGCATTCAAATGTATCAGAAGCACTTATAAATAGTGTGGTAATAATGCCTCATATACCATTTATTGAAGAAGTTATGGATAGGATTGACTTTCGTAAGGAAAATGATGTACTTTTTTATCCTGATGCAGGTTGTGCAAAAAAATATGAAAATGCTTTCTGTTTTCCGTATCTCAAAGGCGACAAGAAGAGAGACTGGAGAACAGGTAAGATAGAAGGTCTTGAACTTATCGGAAATATACCTTCGGAAAGTTATAATGTTCTCATAATAGATGATATATGCAGTCGTGGCGGTACATTTCTTCACTCGGCAAAAAAACTTAAAGAATGCGGAGCAGGAGATATTTATTTGTATGTAACACACTGCGAAAACACTATTCTTGATGGTGAACTTATAAACAGCGGACTTATAAAAAAGATTTTTACAACTGATTCTATATACACAAGTGAAAATGAAAATATTGAAATAATAAGAACTTTCAGATAGGGAGGAAGTAATATGAAAAAAGCAAATCCTTTGGTACTCACTGATTTTTACAAGACAATTCATCACCTTGCATACACACCCGGACTTGAATATCTTGTATCGTACTGGACACCGAGAATGTCAAGATATGACTATATAGACAAGGTAGTAGTTTTCGGAATGCAGGCATTTATAAAAGAATACCTCATTACTTATTTTAATGAAAATTTCTTTGAAAAAGACAGGGAAGAAATGCTTTCCGAATACAAAAGACTTATTTCAAACACTATGACACAGCAGGCAGCCGATACAACAGAAATAGAAAAACTCTATGATCTCGGATATTTGCCTATACAGATAAAAGCTGTAGCAGAGGGAACAAGAGTAAATATAAAGACACCTGTTTATGAAATTTCAAATACTGTAAAAGGTTACGGCTGGCTTGTAAATTATCTTGAAACATTTATTTCGGTAAATATATGGCACCCGATGAATTCAGCAAGTGTGGCATATGCATACAGACAGATCGTAAACAAATATTTTGATAAGACTGTTTCAGAGAAAGCGGTTACAAGAATTGATTTTGAAAACGGGAAAATGCTTTCAAAAGAAAGTAATGCTGTGCTTGCAAATGTAAAAAGTGCTGCGTGCGGTGATTTTTCCATGAGAGGAATGACTTCTATAGAAGACGCACTCAAAAGCAGTTCTGCACACCTTCTTTCGTTTACAGGTTCAGCGACAATAGGTGCTATACTCTGGCTTGAAGAATTTTATAACTGTGACTGTACAAAAGAAGTTGTAGGAAAAGGTGTACCTTCAACCGAACACAGTGTAATGAGCTCATATGGTCGTGACGGTGAGGAAGAGTGCTACCGTCACCTTATAGAAGATGTATTTACTGCAGGACCTCTTAGTATCGTTTCGGACACATATGATTACTGGAATGTAGTAACAAAAATCATTCCGTCACTTAAAGAAAGCATAATGAAAAGAGACGGAAAAATTATAATAAGAGGCGATTCGGGAGACCCTGTGGAAATAATCTGCGGTACGGTGACAGAACTTGAAGAAGGAAAGGAATATACTCCTGAAGAACTCGGAACAGTAAGATGTTTATGGAATGTTTTCGGCGGATATATAAATGATAAAGGTTACAAGGTTCTTGACAGCCATATAGGTGCTATATACGGAGATGCCATCACCTACGAGAGAGCCGGAAAGATATATGAACTTCTTGAAAAAATGGGATTTGCCGTTTCAAACGTTACCCTCGGAATAGGTTCATACACTTATCAGTATGTGACCCGCGATTCACTCGGTCAGGCACTCAAAGCAACAAACAGTATCGTAGACGGTAAAGAACGTCAGATCTTCAAAGATCCTGTTACGGATAAAGTAAAGGGAGCAAACTTCAAAAAATCGCAGAAGGGTATGTGTTGTGTATACAGAGATGGTGAAGATGTGCTTTACAAAGATGAACTTACATTTGATATGGTAAAGGATATGAAAGAAAATCTCCTCGTACCTGTATTTTGTGACGGTAAACTTCTTGTTGACGAAAGTCTTAGTGATATACGTGCAAGACTCCATGGCGGAGAATTCTGATAAATAAAAATCTCCCCTGTAATTTCTATCGGTATTTGATAGAGTTGCAGGGGAGGTTTTGTTTATTCTTTTTCAGATATTACTTTGCATTGTTTTTTATAGCAGGCTATTCCATATTTGTATATGGTGGTTGGTTCATATTCTTTTAAGACAGATGTGTATAGAAGTTTGTTGATTTGTTTTAGTGCATTCTGACACTCTGAGTTCAGATCATTATTTTCTGCATATTTTACTTCTATGACGATTCCGATCTTTTTTGATTTGCAATTTATTATTATATCACTATAGCCATTTCCTGATTCAATATTTGATTTTATTATCCAGTCATTACGATATTTTAAAATTCCAAGCAAAATACCATGATAAAAATTTTCTTTCATTGATTTTCTTACAGACGTATCACGTATGCTTATTGTTTCTGATAAGTATTGATTAAAAATATCTTCAATCTTAATAAAATCACCTTGCATAAATGCTTCGCTGAAATTTTTATACAGATCCGCATTAGTTTGAACATAATCATCAAACCATTTGTATATTTGGTTTTTGAATATACAGCGGATTTCTTCGTTAGGAATTTTAAGAGATAATTTTTGAAAATTTATTTCTGATGATTTAGCATATAAGGTTTCAGGATTATATGTCAGATATCCGGTAGTAAACAGAACACTCCAGAGGTGATCGATTGTTTTATCCAATTCTGCATACGTCATTTCCTGATAAATTTCTTTTTCAATTGTTTCACCTGAAATCAATTGTTCAAGTTCCCATTTGGTTGTTTCATCAGCTTTATCAAGAAATCTTCGTATGATATCATTTCCGCTGGTATTTAGCCAGTAATTTTGAGGAACGATATCAGGAGTTTCATTTAAATCATCGATATAATTGATAACGTCCCATGGACAGTATACTGATACTTTTCCGAATTTATATCCGTTGTACCACTGCTTTACAGCATCGTATTTTTCTTCGAAATGGTATTGTTTTAAAAGATTTTTTACTTCGTTATCAGTAAAACCAAAATATTCATCAAATTTTACATCGGTAACAGAACGAATTTTAAAGTTGTTCATACCTGTAAATATGCTTTCTTTTGATATTCGCATACAGCCGGTTAAAACAGCAAGTTTAAGGTTTTCGTTTGTTTTAAGGGAGTATTCAAGTATTCCTCTTATAAGCATTATCATATCATCATAATAACCGTATTCGTATGCTTTTGAAAGTGGTACGTCATATTCATCAATAAGTATGATAACTTTCTGAGTATGATGTTTATTTAAAGTTCTTGACAATATCATCAGTGACTGTTCAAGTGTTTCGTCTGACATTTCACTTGCTATCAGCGGTTCAAATTCGGCTTTGTCATATTTGCTCAGAACGGTACTTTCCATAAGATATTGATGGCGTAAAGATTCATTTCTTATTATACTTTTAAGTTTATATACAGCTTTGGAAAAGTTTGCTCCTGATACATCTTTTAAGCTGATCGATATTACAGGAAATTTTCCCATGTATTCTTTACAAATTTCTTTTTCATCAGAGATTTTCAGTCCGTTGAATAAGGTATGATCTGTCCCGATCTCAAAAAAATATCTGAGCATACTCATATTAAGTGATTTTCCGAAACGTCTTGGGCGAGTGAATAGATTGACTTTAGACCAGTTGTTAAGTAGTTCGTTTATCATATTGGTTTTATCAATATAGTAAAAATTTTGTGTTATTATTTCTTTAAAATCTTCTATACCTATAGGTAACATTTTAAATCTGTCCACTTTTTTCGCTCCTTTTAAGTTTAATTATTACCTTAAAAGTATAGCATAAAATCACCTGAAATTCAATACACCGAGTCAATAAGTAACTGTTTTAGCATACACATATCCGCTATATCTGTTTTACCGTTTCCGTTAAGGTCAGTGACGTTCAGGTCTGAAATGGTTGTGTTATCTGCTGAGATAAACCATTTCTGAAGGAGTATGACATCTGAAATGTCCAGGGTTCCGTCAAGATTTATGTCGCCTCTGACAGCTTCAGGAGCTGATGGTGTTGTTTTGGGTGAGAGAGTTACTACGCCTTCGGGGAAAGCGTTTACTGTAAGGTCGTTTATGTAATATTCAATATTTGTATAACCTTTACCACAGTAATCTCCGTTTGTGTCTGACGGATCTGAAGGGTTAAGACCTCTTTCTTTTTCCCAGTCATCAGCCATTCCGTCGTTGTCGTTGTCAACTATTTCTTTTGTGAGTACTGCCTTAGGGTATTCGTAGGTGACACCGCATTCTATGCCGTATTTGTCTATTTTTGATTTTTCATCTGTTGATGCTGAGTCATATGATGAAGTTCCGCTGAGTGTGCCTGTTCCTGTTTTTGTTTCATATGCACACTGCTGGTCTATGGCAGTTCTTTTGTCAGATGAGATGCCGTTTCCGGCGAATGTGATAACGTGTTCATATGAGTCTTCTGCACTTTCAGCATCAGGTACTGTAGACATATCTATACTGCTGTTGTATGTTGGAAAATATGACTTGCTATAAACGTTATCCTTTGTTATTCCAAGACCGTCTTTTACTTTGATACCGCTCCAGTTATCTTCTGTAAGTGTGCCATAGTTTGTATTGTCTTTATTTATCATGCGGTTTTCTGTTGCATATACAGAGAAGTTCTGGGGGTTTGTTGAACTGTCGATATTTATGTAGTTGAAACCACCTGTTGTATCGGGACCTATTTTCAGTGTGTTTCCTACATAGTTTAAGTGGCCTATTGTTCCGTAGGCAGTCTGATATCCCCAGTTGTATATTACATTGTTTGTAAAGTCGCAGGTTTCTGTTCCGCCTATTTTTCCTCTGAAATTTCTTGAAACGTTGTGTATGATAAGATTGTGGTCAAAAGTTGACGTTCCGGGCATCATTATTCCAAAACCGTGAACGCCTTTGGAATGACCGCCCCATGAATCAGCAGGACCTATTACACTGTACTGAACAGTTGTATTTTTATTTTTTGAATAAAGTCCCCACTGTTCATCTGTCGTCCAGCCCATAGAGCAGTGGTCAATAATTGATTTTGAACCTTTTGCACCGCCCCATGCGTCATTTCCGCTTGATGTTGAAGCATAAGGGCCGGGTCTGGAACTTATAAAACGGCAGATAATATTATCGCCTGCCATACCTATTTTGTAGTTTTTAAGTGTTATACCACTTCCGCCCGGAGCGGTCTGCCCTGCGATGGTTACATTATCAGCGACAGTTACATTGCCTTTTAACTCAATAGTACCGCTAACGTCAAAAACGACGATTCTGTTTGATTTGCTTACAGCATCACGAAAAGAACCCTCACCGCTGTCGTTGAGATTTGTTACATGATATACTGTACCGCCTCGTCCGCCTGTAGCATATTTTCCTGCACCTACAGCACCGGGAAATGCAAGGAGATTTTCAGCTGCGCTTGTATGAAGAGGAGAGAGTGCGGTTGAGCCTATAAAAATAGTTCCTCCTACTATAAGGCTAAGAAATTTTTTTGACTTTTTCTGCATAAGAAACACCTCACAAAATATTCAGTTATTCACTTTTAGCTATAAAACATATTCTGATTATGTAATAATTCTATCATATATTTTTTTTGTTGTCTATGAGATAATTGAAAATATTTATGATTTCTTTTTGAATTAAATATGACAAATAACATATATATTTATCTACTTAAATTTAATTTGTCTGATAAAATCAATTTTACTTGACAATATAATGACAATATAAACAGAATAATTTACTCAAACTTCGCAGTAAAAAACTGCAAGTGCATCTTGAAAATTCAATAGATAGAGAAAAAAATATAGTATGTAATCTCCCAAAATGTTATAATGAAAGTACCACCAATCACTAAAAAGGAGATTACATACTATGTCTAAAATTATAACACAAAAAGCAGAAGAAAACAAGCAGATTTCAGAAAAAATTAAAAGTTTTATGAAAAGATTTGAAGTTTCGTCTGCACTGAAATCATCCAATGCAGTTAAAATCAAAGGATTTGCTGTAATAGAGATATTTCAGTATCTTTTTATGCTAGTATTTGCACATCGT
>SVNW01000054.1 GCA_015066745.1 Ruminococcus sp.
TTGATTTCTGCAATATTGACTGTTGCACTTAATATAATCAATCTTCTTCCGGAACTTGACTTTGTATTTTCAACAGAATTCCTTGACAATGCAAGCGACTTTCTTAACGGTGTTGCTTTTTTTCTCCCTGTTGCTCCTATTGTTGCACTCTTTGAAATCAAACTACTTATCATATCTTTTAGAATGTTCTGGGCTGTATGTATGCGTGTTAAGTCGTTCATTCCTACCTTATCCGGAACTTAATGAGGTGTATATATGTTTTTACAAGCTACGATTCCAATACTTAAGATGTTTTTTCAGATCTTCGGATTTATCCTCGCCCTGGTTGCGATTGTCTTAATACCCTTTGTTTTTGCGTGCTTTATATGGTTTATATATTTTGTTTTTTTCAAAAAGATACGAAAAAAGAAAAGTTCCTATGTAAATACATCAACCAAGCGCAACGGATTTATACAAATATTTTGGGATTTCCCCAGGCGTTTTGTCCTTGACCGCCTTCTGATAGATCCTGATGAGTTTAACATGTATGGCTTGTGGTGTTTTGTTGGACAGCAAGGCTCAGGCAAGACTATAGCTTTAGTTGATATGCTACATTCAATTAAAGCTAAGTTTCCACGTTGCAAGATACTATCAAACATTGATTTAGCTTTCTCGGATCAGTTGATAACGGATCCTAACGATTTCGTATTTAATGATAACGGAAATGACGGCATGGTCGTTGTGCTTGACGAAGCGCAGAATTGGTTTAACAGCGCTGAGTCAAGAAATTTCCCTCCCGAAGTCCTTCAAGAAATCTGTCAGGAGCGCAAACAGCACAAGATGATAGTTATGACTACACAAAGATTTAATCGATTATCTGCCGCATTACGTGAACAGATAGACTACTACGTCAAGCCGTTTACAATCGCCGGCTGTCTTACTGTAGTCCGTATCTATCGCCCAGACATCAAACAGTTTGACGCTGAGATTCAGAAGCTTCGCAAGTACAAAACATATTTCTTTGTACATACAGACGAAATCAGGGGAAGCTATGACACGAGAGCCAAGGTCGCACGCTTGACCCTTAAAGGATGGAAAGCAAGAAATGAACAGTTGACGGCGGATCCTGTAACCTTTGAGGTATCATCAAAGTTAAAACGGAAAACGCCCAGCAAGCCCTAAGCGGACGCCCCCCTCTGCAGCTTGCTGTCAGAGGGGGGCGTCCGCAGGGCGCAGGGCGAAGCCCTTTTAACTTGATTACAAGGTTATAAGTTGCCGTTACTGATTTCCTCTAAAAAACACAAAAAACAATACAAGAGGTGAGAAAAACATGATAGTTCAGAATGTTGAGGCTAAGAAAATAAAGTTTAATCGTTTCGTAAAATTCACTCCGCAAGGTAATATTTTCGAGATAATGGCATATGATCATAAGTCTTCCGGCAATGGCATAATTAAAATTGACCGTGATCATTACTACAACTCAAAGGAGCCACTTTTCAACGCTGATGGTGAATGTATAGATTATCCTCAGTATCAATCACTCTCCGGAAAGTCATCCCGATTTGAATTACATACTGCCGAAAATGGTTATACATATCACATGAAAAAGTATAATAGCACTCAGAACAGGGCGCAAGGTCCCAATGAAATCAGAAAAACATTTAAGAGGCTTCGTGCATTGATCAATACAAATGTCACTGATACTCGTAAATGCAAGTTTATTACACTGACTTATGCGGAAAACATGACAGATTCCAAACAGCTCATGAAAGACTTGTCCTCATTCAACAAACGATTCAAGCGTTATATTTCAACACTTACTGATAGTCATGGTCGAAATCTCAACTTAACATATGAATACATTTCTGTAGTTGAACCTCAGGCAAGAGGTGCATGGCATGCACATATTATTTACATCTTCAACAAACAGATTAAATTTATAGATAACAACGTTGTCTATTCTCTTTGGAACTCCGGACGCTCTGAAACAAAGAGGGGATTTACAACAACAAGAAAAATAGACAACGTTGATAACGTCGGCGCTTATCTTACTGCATACTTAGCAGATATTGAAGTAACTGATGATATGAGTCAGACTCAATATCTCAATGTTGAATCAAATAAACTCCAGATCAAAGAAATGAGCGTTCCTGATTATGACCGCTATGGATCCTGTTCAGTTAAGAAGAAAAAGAAATTTATAAAAGGCGGTCGACTTTCATTATATCCTCCGGGATTTCATATATACAGATGTTCCAGGGGAATTAAACGTCCTTCGTCGAAATATTGTCTTTACGGTGATGCACTTCTTGAAATCGGATCCGAAGCAGTCAGAACATTTTCAAAAGCTGTATCTATTTCCGATGGCGATAATTACAGTAATACTCTTACATATGAGTTTTACAATAAGAAAAAACGTATAAAGCGCAAATCAAAGAATACTGTAACATCAGAAATTAAGATAGCAGAGTGTGCATCAGATTACGCATCAAGTCCGCATCCGTGTTTGTCCTGGAATGAAGCATCACAAATAATTAATACAGCAAACGAAAACTCTTTCCTGATCCTTCAGGAACTTGAGCAACGACAATTAAAAATGAGGTGTTAGAATGTTTAAATTTTTTGTTTACGGAATAATGTTCGTTTTGTTTCTTACTGTTTTCATAGTTTCTATAACACTATTGCTTAAAGCATTTTTATTTCTCGCTGGCACGATAAAAAAAGTAGGTGCAAAGCATGGCAAGAAAAACATATAGAGAGTTAATCTCAGAATACATCATACACAAGTATGAATTTTACGAAGCACAAATAAACGCACTGCAACGACAAGTCAGAATCAGAAATTTTGATGATATTCTGCTCGAAGAGCTTCGGATCACAACAAGTCAGTTCATAGCCTTCAAAGAATTTTCAAGTCATATCATGCAGATAGTCAAGATAGCTCCCGACGATCCAGACGAACTCTATTATATCTATCGAGAACATCTTGAAAAGATTATTGAAGAAAAGGAGAGATTAAGCAATGAATGAATTTATTGATTGCTTTAGAGACATAGCCGAGGCTATACCAACTGTATTCCCATGTATTTTTTTATTTACTGCTATGTATAAGGCTGTTGATTACTTCGATTATAGAAGAAAAGTCAAAAAAGGCATAGCAAATAGTGGACTTACGAGAGAAGAAATACTCGAAGTTATAAAAGTCCTGGAAGAAAAGAAACAGCAGAGAATAAAAAGGGAAGACCCTAAAAAATAAGGTCTTCCGGATTTGGATTTAATTTTTATTGTTATCTTGTAAAATTAAATCAACTATGTATTGAGCTTTGCTCTTTCCAGATGCAGCAGCAGCAGCGTCAACCATTTCTTTAACTTCTTTTGAAACAGTTATAGAAATTGATGCATGCTTTTCTCGGTAAGCTCTTTTAGATTTCTTTACGTTTTCGTTATCCATTTTAAACACCACCTTTTTTCTATTATATCACAATAAATTTTATTTGTCTACATGTATAAAATACACAATCTACATGTAGAAACTTTGTTTAGTTTACCATCTTGTTTTCTACATGTAGAAATGCTATAATATAAACAGTGGAAGAGATAGCAAACAATCAGGACTGAGAACGGCAAGGCACACCGTAGCAAGTTTCCAGGATGGACGAGCTGAAAGTTGAGAATTTCGGAAACAGGTAAACGGCGATAACAAGTGCCATTATTGCCGGGCTTACCGAAAAAATAAAGAATCTTGACAACAGAATATAAACCGCATATAATTATAAGTGAGGTGATTCAGATGGACGAAAAGATTTTAACTCTTCTTACTGAGATGAACGAACGTTTAAAAAGTCTTGAAACTGATGTTTCAGCATTAAAAACTGATGTTTCAGTGTTAAAAACTGATGTTTCAGTGTTAAAAACTGATGTTTCAAACATCAAAGAAGAAGTATCAGAAATCAAAGAAGATACAGAAATAACAAGAACAGCTGTAAACACTTTGATAGAATGGGCTGACGCTGTTTCAGAAGTCGAAGCAGTAGTAAAATTCCCTGTAAAGAAATCATCATAAACTACATAACATTAACTTGCGGTGCTGGAAACAGTACCGCATATTTTTTTGAGGTGAAACGTAATGTATAACTTAGTATGTGATAACTTACAGTGTCAATATAAATCAGAGTGTCACCAGGACTGCACCGACTGCGAACACACAACAGATTGTTTTCAGTGTACAATATGCGATTTATATGATACCTGTACAAAAATTCGAGACTTCCGCAGAGAAATGCGAGATTATCTCAGAAATTTAGGACGTGATTAAATGATAGATATAGAAAATTCAGTATATAATTTTGTACACAAAGCATTTTATGTTCGGCATGTTTCATGTTCCAAGATGATCATGGAAGCCGAGAGCTTATACAGACATCATCTGACTCCGGAACTGAGAGCATATGCAATAGAGTTGTATATAGGCTTCGAGAAAAAGATAATTAATGAGGTGTAGTTATTATGAATGAAAAATTTGAAACAATTGTTGACTTGTATAAGGATTTTCGGGCTTTTAGACTTGCTTTTAAATATTTGCATAAAGCACATATTGATTTTATGCGTAATGAGCATAGCAGGTGTTATGCTGGATGGAATGATGAAGCAGTTCAGTTTGCAGAAGGTGTTCTCTATACTGCTCTATGTCTTGAATATATTGAGGAATTTCACTATACATATTTTGTTGGCGTTCTCAGTCGCTATAAATCGTATAATTCTAAGGGGTATGTGATGAGAGTATAATATAATTTTCGAGAAAAAGATAATTAATGAGGTGTGATACAATGAAACTAATAAAATTAGCAATTAAGTTGAAGTCAGAAGACAAACCGGCATTATCAGAATATTTATCTTGTGTTGTGATTTTAGCCCGAAGTCGTGAAAGTGAAAAATTTTGTTTTGCATTTAGTGCATTTGATGCATGTTTAAGAACTCTTATGGAATGCAAATGTATATCATTGTATGATTACTGTTACACATATGATGAAGAACGAAAAAAAATCTTTGATTATCTGCGTAAAAGATATTTTGCTGAATAGCAGGAGAGCCAAAAATTAATTCCCCGATTTCGCAAAAGTGTGATTTTGCGAAATAACAAGAGGGGCTATTTCCTGTTGTCAGATCTGTGTATTTTTCTGTATTTCTTAATTTTGGAATTTTTTTATTTCAAAAAAATATTTTTTTAAATAAAAAAATCGTACATCAATTATTATTTATAATAAATCTAATAAATCAATGTACGATAAAAATATTTTTTGTTTTAAGCAAAATCAATAATCCATTATGCAATTATCATAAATTTTGCATTGCCATATAAATCTCTGTTTTTATAATTAACAAGTATGATCGTTTCTTTCTTTTCCAGATTTACCGGATTTACAGGCATTTTTTCGATATGAGTATAATTCGCTGTTTCTTTTGGAGAAAATCCACTATATTCAGGAAAATAATCAGGAACAATATTTTGTCTTACCAGGCGTTCATAAACATCGTTTTTGTCAAAAATATTCAGACAGCATTCGGTCCAGTCAGGCGTTCCTTTGGGCTTTTCATGCAATATATAATCAAGTTTTAAGCACCACTTTAATTCTTCAATATCAGCACCGTCAAATTCTCTGACAACTGATAAAATAAATCTGTATGAATCATTTTTATTGTGAACAGCGCTTTCTTTAAAATGCAGTTTTTCAAAATTTGCAAATTTACTGTACATTTCAAAAGGTGTGTCGCAAAATTTTACAAGATATTCTGTGGAATGTACAAATCTGTTGCTGTTATAATATTTTTCTGTCATATTTTCGATTTCTTTCAAAAATAAAACATCATCAAATGACAACTCATCAGTCTTTAAAATTTCATATGGTGCATATGGTGAATATTTTATTCCGTGTTTATCACACATATTTTCCATACCACTACCGTGTAAAATTTTTAAAAATCCCAACTGTAGCTGATGAGGTCTTAAACTATATACATCGTTGTACGATGAAATAAAACTTTTCAGATTTTCATAAGGAAGACCGGCTATAAGATCGAGGTGAATGTGAATATTGTACGATGATTTGATTTTGCTTGTAACATCACAAATTTTTTCAAACTCCCCTTTTCTTGATATCTCCGATAAAGTTTGTTCATTTGTAGACTGGACTCCGATTTCCAGTTGGAATAATCCTTTTCTGGCTTTTTGCAGTAACGTAATCAGCTCTTCAGTCATAAGCTCAGCTGCGACTTCAAAATGGAAATTAGTTATTCCGTTATCATTATCCATGATGAATTCTATAATTTCTCCTGCAAATTTACTGTTTGCATTAAATGTGCGGTCTACAAACTTTACTTGTTTTACTTTGTGATCTATAAAAATTTTTAATTCTTTTTTTACTTTTTCAATTGGTGCAAACCTTACTTTTTTCTCTATTGAAGAAAGACAGTACTGGCAGTTAAAAGGACAGCCTCTGGAGGCTTCATAATAACAGATCTTATTATCTGTCTGAGTGATATCATCATATGGAAACGGCAAATCAGACATATCTGCAGGAACAGAAGCGTTATTGCTTACTATAACGCCATCATTATTTCTATAGGTAATGCCATTTATATCTGACAGATCTGCTTTATTCTCAAAAGCTGAAAAAAGTTCAAGAGAACTTCTCTCGCCCTCTCCCCTGATTATTATATCACAATCAGGGCATTCCCCCAGCACTTCTGTCGCATTATATGAAACTTCAGGACCACCCATGATCAGTCGTATATCCGGCATTATTACTTTCATGATTTTCATGATTTTTTTAATCATTTCAATATTCCATATGTAGCATGAAAAAGCAATAACATCAGGTGATTTTTTATACAGATCTCGAACAATATCGTCTATATAGTTGTTTATCGTATATTCCACAACATCAATATCTGAAGACAAGGCTGAAAGACAGTAACCTTTTATAAGTCTTACTGCAATATTTGTGTGTATATATTTAGCATTAATAGCACATAAAAGAATTTTCAATTTTTATCATTCCTGATTTAATAATGTATCTTCGATGGCTGTAGTTTGTAAAACCATCGTAGTTGTTGTAGTCATATCTGTAGATTCCGATACTTCTGTATTATCAGATGAAGCGCTCTGATCGCTTTCTGTGTAAACAGTTGTTGTGGTTTCAGCAGTTGTACCGGAAATAATATCTGTAGTTGTTGTTAAGTCGGGAGCCGTTGTTACAAAAGGAACATCTCCTTTATCCTCAGGCTCTATACTTGTATCTGAAACGCCATCCGTAGTTGTATCAGGATATACAAGAGGTATTGATTCAATAATGATCTCTGATGGCGTTACAACAGAACTCTGCTTTACTTCCTGTAAAGGCAGTGCCTCAGAGATTTTCGAAAAAGGCGTTACGACATTAGTGACGACACCTGTATAAACTGTTGTGGTCTCAGTTACCGCAACTTGTGTGGTTGTAGTTTCCGATCCGGTTATGGCATCTGTAACTGTTTTACTGTTAGTGTTTTGGTTTGTAACAGAACTTACAGTTGTAGTTGTTACAGTATCTGAAATATAACTCTCTATCGCCATGCCTGACGGAGTGGTCTGTTTTTTATCAATGAAGTTTAAAGTATATATAAATAACCCGATAGCTATTACGGGAAGAATTACTGCTATTTTTTTTATTATATTCATCATATTTTCCTACTTGCTTTTATTATAATTAACTAAAAAATTATTTTATCAAAATGCAATTATTGCATATACTTATATTATATCTCAAATTTAATGTAATGTAAATAACTAAACAAAAATTTTTTACTATATCGGCACATATAAAAATAATTAAAGGCATTTGCCCAAGTTTGAACAAATGCCTTTATGTATTATTTTTCACTATACTGAACATTAACTTTTGTGATTTTTATTTCTTCACAATCGCCCCACCAGAATGACAATTCTATATTTCCGTCATAATCAAGAAGTTTTTTTACCTCATCAGGAACAAGCCATGTCACATCGTGTGTGTTAGTATCACTGTAAACAACCATATCTTTTTCTTTATAAAAACCATCATAAAGTGATGCTTTTGTTGAGATACCGATCTGTCCACTGAATTTTCCTATAGGTTCTCCATTTGTACTTTCGATTGTGAACGATACAAATTCAGGTATAGTCCCTTCAGGAACAATTTCTCTTAAAGGTAATAAATATTTCTGTGTTTCAGCATTATTAAAGTTGAGTGGAATATTAACTTCAAAACTCTTTGAGTCATCTATCGGTCTTTCTATATGTGCATATTTTTCGCATATGATCCTTTCAAGTCTGACAGTCTGCTGATCACTCCACCAATAGCCAACCATCAGCTTACCTTTTATATCTATACTCAGCGCAAGTTCCAGTGGTACTTCACATACAACCTCACAATAAGCACCATCAGAATAAACAGAAAAATCTTCTGACTGATACCAGCCATCATCAGTAGCTAACGGACTCAAAGGATCAACATTTACACCATATCCGCCTTTGAGTTCTCCAAGATTTGAAACACCATCTTCAGCATAAAATATAAATCTGAATGCCGTTATAATATCATTTTCATTTGCCAGCTTGTTTAAGTTGACCTTATATGTCTTATTTGATGTTTTATCAAGGATAATGTTAAGAGCCGGAAGTTCTTTACCTGAATCGACATAAACATATTTTAGATTTTGCGGTTTTGCTGTTGTTGTAACAACTGCAGTTGTTTCTGGTACTTCTGTTACTTCAGCTACTTCAGATACTGTTGTTGTAACAGGTCGGTCTTGTTTGTTTTTGACTTCTTTTTCAGAAGAACCATCATCGATTAAATGTCTGCAAAACACACATACTGCAATTGATACTATTGCTACTATAAAAAAACCAACTATAAAACCTGTATTTTTGTTTTCGGTTTCATGATCATGATTGTTTTTACCAGTCATCAATGCACCCCTTTTCTGTAATAATCATTTTTTCAACTTACCTAACACCTATAATTATATCATTAAAAAATAAAAACGTCAATGTAATTTTGTGTTGAACTTGTATATATTTTTCAGGAAAACGTGCATATAAAATAGCTGTATAGCATCAATTATATTTTTATTTGCAAAAAATCAAACTGAATCGCTGAAATAAAATACCTTACCTTTTGCTCTGAACGGAAGCAAAGTTCCTTTTGGAACAAGAAAAGCATGTTCATGTTTTACAACAAGATCAGGTTCTATTCCGCCGTCAGTAATGATAAGTACAGGGCCGTTTTTAGGAAAATCTTCTGCATTTTCAAGTAAATCTACAGCCGGCTGGAGTACTGTTCCGCCTCTCCCCTTCACTTCTACTCGTCCTGCGATATCATCCGGAGATACATATCCGATATCATATGGAGCCGCATCACAAAATACTACACGCACACGTTCTACGTCTTTTTGTATCGAATAACTTGCAACTGCGCCGAGTGCATAACCTATCATTTTTGATGACATCGAACCTGATGTATCGATTATAACACCGTATGTTCTACTGTCGGCTGATATTTCAGAAGTTATCCAGCCGGGACGTGGAATATCAGGAGTACTGCTCTGTCGTCGGCTCGGTCTGGCATATGTTCGTTGTTTTTCAACAGGTGCAAAATATGTATCAAACCACTTTGCAAGTTTAACGTCCCAGGGAATCGGCGGTACAGAAAGTGCGCGTATTTCTTCAACAAGACCACTTGGAATATATCCTCTGCTAATATCATGGAACTCCAGACCTGATCTTAACGCACTTTTGCAGAAATCATCAAGAGATGTCGGAGGAATACGTGATTGGTCGTATCCCTGATCAATTATATCCCCCATACCTGCTCCCCTGAAAGTCTGATAACCGTTATTTTTTTTCAGTCTTGAAAGAATCACATCATAAACTTCTTCAGCTGAATAATTTTCCAGAGTTTCATCATAAAGACACCCGATACTTGGCATACTGCCTATCTGCATTTCTTTGAGCCAGCCGTTTATAATAAAATCGCAGGCTACATTCCATAAATACGGATCACGTCCCTGACATCGTTCATGATGTTGCAAACCTGCATGAAGATATTCGTGTGCGAGTACAAAACGCCATTCTTCAATATTTAAGCAGGCAGAAGAATTTACATATATTTTTCTTTCAGTTATATTTACGGCTGCAACCGATATATCATTTTTTAACGCTGAGTCAACACTGTTTCCAATCTCAATAACTTTAAAACCTGCCGCAAGGCCTCCGAGTAACGGATAATGATTAATAAACCATTCCGCAGCTTCTTTTTGTTTACTGTATGGTTCAGCTTCCTTGTCACCCACTTTATTTATAGCTTTCCGTACAGAATGGGTTATTGCATTTGCAAACATTTCTGAATAAGAATAGTTTCCTTGCCAGTATCGTTTGGAGTCATTCCAGATCATATCACATATTCCGGGAGCTGTTGTGCCATAAAGATTTTCGTGGATACTCATATTTTTTTGTACAAATGTTTCATATAATTTCAATTCAGTAGAACCGGAAGGTATATTTTTGTCTAATTCATTTATACACATTCCAAATTTTATATCTGAAAGAAATTTTGTAATATAAACATCGCAAGCATAGTTCCATACCGAATGATTGCAGTTTACTACCCATTCCTGCTTTCCGTTATCAAGAGTTTTGTTATAACCGGGCATTTTATTTTTTTTAAAATGGTCAAAACAAAGATGCAACATACAGTGTGCAATAATATATGCCCACTCTTCAGGTGAGTGACTTACATCAGGATTTACTTCAACTATACCTCTCTCGCAAACCCATGCAGAAATTTCTTTTGAACGTTCCGGTTTTGATAAATAATTGATATCTATCCCGAGCGAACCAAACAAATCATGATTTTTTATAATTTCTATTCCATCGATCAGTTTTTGTTCATTCGGAGATATTTTTTGCTCTGCTCTTTTAGCCATTATATCACCTGTTCTTTGCAATAAGTCGTGGCAAATCACGTACTATTTCAATCATAAACCATTCAGGTAATGATTTATTATCGTCATCAGATACAACCATCTGTGCAATTTCAATATTGATATGAGCCAGATCACGAATCATAGCTTTGGCACGATGAGCAAGTTGCTGAGTATTCTGATTGAGCATTTTTTTGTCATTCGGAAGTTCCATAAGCAAACGTGAACGGAAACTCTGTGCAACAAAATAAAGAACATCTCTGTCCTTTGGCTCTGACGGAAATCTTGCTTCTCCTTTAATAATATCGCTGAGCAGATTTTTATTGCCAATATTTTTGACAAAAGCAAGAAACTGCCCTGCGTGATTTGGAGAAACAGAACCATAAGCAAGTACTCTGAGAATATTGTCCGATATTGGCTTATCACCTGCACTGTATGACTTTATCGCATCACTCAGCATATGCCATGAACGTGGTGTAGAATAAGGTTCTTCAGTTTTAGGCGGTTCTGAAAAGAGATGATCGGGACGCTGTGTGATATAGTCTGTTATCCACGGGTGAATACCTTCGTTATAAGCCCAGTCAAGCCATTGATTTGTATTGGCGACAAGCTGAACGTGAAACATACGATTTATCAGTGCAGTTGACATTGTTTTTACAATAGCTCCGTCCTGCGAACGATTTCCGGCACCGATAACAACGCTTCCTTCGGGAAGATGATATTCTCCAATTCTTCGTTCATGAATAAGACTGTAAAAAGCTTTCTGCACTTCCTGCGAACAGGCATTTAGTTCATCAAGAAATAATACATATGGTTCTTTTTTTGCTATCATTTTTGGTGGCATAAAACAAGAGGTTTCCCCGTCTATTTTAGGTATACCGATAATATCTTCGGGTGCCAGCTGGCTTCCGAGCAAAGAAACACATTCAAGTCCTACGTCATCTGCAAACTTTTGTACAAGTGCAGATTTTCCGATTCCGGGTGCGCCCCATATAAATACAGGACGTTCAACGGAGATATTTAAAAGCAGATCGGATAATTCGTTTTGTGAAATATTAAAAGGTAAATTCATAACTTCTCCTTTACAAAAAGTAATTTTGTTATATTATACAGTATAACTTTGTTTTTGTCAATATTATCAGGGAAAAACATCGAAGATGTATATTTTTACCAAGAGCGTGACGCATTTCGCAAAACTAGTCTTTTGTGTCTTTATGTACTTATAAAGCTATCGCCCTCCCTAAATTATTCAGAAAGAGCGATAAAATTTATTTTATTTAGCCGGATCATTTATAACACCCATAAATATCGGTGTTCCTGCACTGTCTGAAATATAGTACATAAACGGTCTGTTAAGATTAAACTCTACTGTTTCGTATTCCGGTGGCGGAGCACAATTAGGCGCTATAACTATAGCTGTAAATGCTGCAGCTTCACACCCTTCCTCGTCCATTGCAATTGTAGCTTCATGAATAATATCTGATATTCTCACTCCCTGAAGGTTGTTTTTCTCATTGTTTATAAGATTTTCAAAGTTTCCTGTATTATCAAAAGCTTCGCTTACGCCAAGACTTTGAACTATTTCATCAAGCTTATACTTTGATTTTACATCAAATACAGGTGATGAGAATATTACCTTTCTTTCGGCGTGTTCAGCTTCATCATTTATGATAGCACTGAGAGTTTCAGGTTCAAAAATTTCTTCAACACTTACACCTTCGTCAGGAAGTACAAAATTCATGCTATACCCATGTTCCATTTCTCTTGCATATGTCATGTAAGTTTCACCAAATCCAATATCAACAGGGAAACCAGAATTGTAATGGAGGAAATCATGTTCTACAGCTTTTCCGTCAGCTGTGTAGAACGTGTCAGGTGTCGGATCAGAAAAATCATTTAACCATATATTTTTATATGTAATAGTATTGAGAAGTACAGCTACATCATCATCATTTAACAGAATATTCGGCTTTAATTTTCCTGATGTATTCTTAAATATCCATGATGATATTTCCTCTGAAACATTATCCTTTTTAAAATCTTTTGCAAAAGAAACAGCATAATACTTTTCGGCTAACTTTTTAAGTACAGGCATTTCAAAAATGTACATATTATTGAGCCATACAGAATTTGAAAGTTTGCAGTACTCATCAAAAGTATCGAAGTTTGTCGAGTTAAAAAATCTCTGATTTATATCCGAAAGATCATCTGTATCTTTAACATTGAGAAGGTCAAGCAACTCCTGCTGTGTTGTACCGTCAGCACATTCTGCAGCCATCGAGAGTGCCATATATACGCTCATAGGAGAATATACAGGATTTGGATTTTTCTCGGTGTCATAAAGCATGATATCTGAAGTGATATCTGAAACAAATCCATTGTATGCCTGAGAACTTATAGCGGTTGTTGGTTCGCTTTCGAATTCGGGCTTTACAACTGCGCCTTCCATAGACGCACCTTTGCTAGTCATCTTAGGATCAAGAAGATTATTTTTCATCATTACCAGATCGGCAATATTTACAGAAAAATCAAGGTTGCAGTCTGCACTCATAAGTTCACGTTCGTTTAATTCTGTTACTCCGTACATATGACCAAGCATTTTTACAAGGTCAACAACATTATTTTCTGTATCGTTATTAATATCACCTACAGCACAAAAATCGTAGCCTGATTTTTCAGCATATTTTTCTGCAGATGTTCCGTAATAACCACGGATAAAGAAATCTTCATTAAATTCGCCATCAAGTTCTATTTGTCTTACTGATTCGGGTATAGTAAGACTTTCTAACTCTTCTGCCTCTGACATATAACCGTCAATAATCATAAATGTATCAGGTACTGCAAGATTTTTTATACCAATACAATCACAATATACAAGCTCATTGACTTTAATATCATCAACTACACCCGGTAAAACAATATTATGTCCAACCTGTGTATCCAGATATTCGGATATATAATCTCCTGTCAAAGAAAAACCGTCAAGCTGATATATCATTTCATAGCCGTCATCACCAACAATATAGTGACCGTATTTTTCCCTTACAGACACATCATATGTGTAGCCTGAACCTGATTCGTCACCTTTGTTTTCATTGTCTTCCGATGAATTGTTTTCATATTTTTCGAGAGGTACTACAGCTTCTCCGTCATAAAATGCAAATGTATATACATCTCCTATCTTTGCGTCATACGCAAGATTTATTCCGAGTGATGATAAAAGCGGATTAAATCCGTAAGAATATTCTCCACCGTTTTCATCTTCAAGCTCTATAGTCCAGTATCCGCTACCGCCATAGAGTTGTCCTGTGATAGTAAGGTTTTTCTTGTCAAGTTCTGAACATGTTCCAACTTTTGTAAGTGATGTATCTGAGCCAAGCAACTGATATGAAGACACCGCATACACCGGACTATCAGGGAAATCCTGTACTCTGGTTTTTGTAACTTCACCATCTGCGATAAGCACATCACCATATACTAAGTCATCAGGAGCTTCTTTCCATACAACCTTGTCGGAATAATAATTTCCGCTACTCTGATATATGTAACGCAGTTGAGTATATGTACCTGCATCACCTCCATATGTACCTACCACAACAAAGTAACCGTTTTCTTGCAACAAAGCATCATCACTTGAAATGGCAGCCATTACCGAATTATCCGAAACATAAGATGAAAACAATTCGGTATTTCCGGAAAATCCGACCGTTGCTGTCATAACTACCGCACAAATAAGTGCCAGCTTTTTCTTAAAACTCATGATTAAACCCTCCGTTCAAAATCACATTAAATCAAACTTACATTAATAATACTTTTGAACTTTGAAAAAAGCTACACAAAAATCAGAAAATTTTTTTATTTTTTCTTGTATAAACCATGATTTTGTGTTATACTTTATGTATCATTATTTTTAGGAGGAAATATAAATGCCATTTATTAATGTAAAAACAAATACAGCAGTGCCTTCTGACAAGGAAACTGCTATCAAATCCGCACTTGGTCAGGCTATAACAGCTATACCGGGAAAATCTGAAAGCTGGCTTATGGTAGGTATAGAACCTGAGAAAGTCCTTTACTTCAAAGGCGACAATGCTCCTGCTGCTATGGTAGAAGTAAGCGTATTCGGTTCAGCCGATTCATCTGCTTTCAGCAAGCTCACAAACCAGATCTGCAACATATTAAACGAACAACTTTCTATAGATCGTTCAAGAATATATGTAAAATATGAAGCCACACGCGACTGGGGCTGGAACGGTTCAAATTTCTGATAAAAAATTTTACGTCACCCGACATATAAAATCGGGTGACGTTTTGTTTTAGCCTATAAACTCTTTTATGAGTGAATTTTTAGGAACAAATACTGTAGGTATCGGTTCTAATTCTTTTAAATATTTCAGAGTCATTGATCTGAGATCCGTATACTTTGTCTTTTCAGCTTCAAGAAGCTCATCATAGATCACACTCTTATATACAGATGCTTCATAATCAATAAAAGTATCAATATCAAAATCTGCTCTGTGCTTATGGGGCATTATGTAGAGATTTTCACCACGCTGTACACTTGTGTACATAGCAAATATCTCATCATAACTGCGTCCTCTGAAAAGTCTGTCACGTATAAGTCTTCTCATCAGCCTTACCTGTGACGGATGCAGAAGATCACCTGTGCTTGTTTTCAGACGTGTTCTCACACTGACATAAACACAATTTGCCACTTCATGCAAATCTCCTGTAACTTCCGGATTTAGTGCGTGTATACCTTCAACTATTATAACTTCATTTTCCGCTCTTGTAACCGGAGTATAAGAAGAATAGTCCTGTGTAACAAAATCAAAAACCGGAACGTCAGCTGTTTTTCCCTCGGACAGTAACTTCATCTGTTCCTGGAAAAGCTTTATATCAACTCTGTACGGCGATTCAAGATCAATATTTCCCTCTTCATCTCGTGGAACATTTTTTTCGTCAATATTTCTGTTAGGGATAAAATAATTATCCATAGAGATGATATGAGAGTTGACACCCAACTTTGCAAGTGAATCGCTGAGACGATATGCCGTAGTAGTCTTTCCTGAACCTGACGGACCTGAAAGCAGTATGATCGGCTTTTGGGAAACAGTTTCACTGATGCACTTTGCAACGTTTTCAACCTTAGCCATATAATCTTCATTTGCATTTTTGATAAATGCCATTGCGTCGTTCTTTATTGACTTGTTTAACTGAGAAATATTTATACATCTCATAAAATCACCCCTCTATTTCTTCGAGTAATTGATCGGCAAATCTTTTTTCCGAAATATCAAATCCCTTTAAATTTTTATTTGCAATACAGTCACAAATCCCCTCAGGACAGTATGCAAAGTCCGCAATATTAAGCATAGGAACATCAAATTCACTGTCCCCTGCACATATTATTTTTTCAAAATCAAATTTTTCCCTGATTCGCTGTATAGCAGTACCCTTTGAAAGAATATCAGGAAATATATATACTTTGTCACCTATATTATAAACAGTTGATTTTTCAGATGAAATATACTGACGAAGTTTTTCCTTTGTTTCCAGTGGCTTATGCGACTTTGTAAACAGGAAAAGCTCATCAACTATCCTTATTTCAAAATATACATCTTCATCTTTTTTCAGATATTCTATTCCCTTGTAAAAATCATCAACACTGTCTTTTATAAGTGCTACAGATTCTCTTAACCATTCTTTATTGATCACACCGTTTTCCAGTAAGATACCACCGTTTGCGACAAGTGCAAGCTGAGCGGGCTTACCGTCAAAAAAATCAATACGGTTGTACTGTTCAAGAGAACGTGTAGTTACAGGCATAAATACATATTTTTGATTTTTATTTATTGACCTCAACTTATCGTATGCATAAGGTGTCATATATGAAAGCTTTTTACCGTCTTTCACTTCAACACATATATCACCTTCATCAGCTCTTTTATATGAGTGAATGAGCGTATTGTCAAGGTCGGACGCAAATAATATCACTCTGATCACCCCTTTTTACGTATCTGCCAGATCTTTTATTATTCCGCAGGCACGATAGCGTGTCATAGGATACTCAATAACTTCTACATTTTTTTCTTCTGCAAGACGAAGAATATGAGCAATGTATTTGTTGTCATTTATATCATTTACAAGTATCTTCCATGGAATACGTCTTAATAAAACTCTGGTGGTTTCACCTATGCCCGGTTTAATAAAATTAATATCCGATACGCCAAATTCTTCTTGTATTTTTTTTACTTCATCTATACCTTTTACAGTACTCTCCTGTTTTTCATCCATAAGTGAATAATCTTTACCGAAATCAATAGCTTCCATTACTCTGTCAATAAACTCTATCGACATATCTTCTTTTTCAAGTTCACTGTAATAAACCGCTCCGTGAAAATCGTTTTCCCTGATTATATCACTTCTTAAAAATGTACGGCTCATAAGTCCCGAAACAGTAGAATTCAGACAAGAACTCGGTATCAGAAAATCTTCCTGTGTTCCATACAGATCAGTTATATTTGCAGGATCTGCCAGAACTGCAAGACTGTCACACACACCTTCATATTCTGCAAGTTCTTTTCTGAGAGTATTAAGTATAGCCCCTTTTCCGGTCCAGCCATCTACGAAACATAAAGACTCAGAAGAATGTCTGTCTAAAATATATGCCATCGCATTTTTATCTATTCCTCTTCCTCTTATTATGGAAATAGTATAGTGATGTACTTTTAGTTCCGGATATTTTTTATTCAGATAACGTTTTATTATTATTCCTATGGGAGTGCCTGCTCTTGCAAGAGAAACAAGAACTATTTCCTCTGATTTTTTACAGATTTTCATTCTGATTTTTTCAGCAACAACAGCTGCCGACTCCCCTGTAAGAGAAGCATAATTATCAAGTGCCTCTTTATAAAGAGAAAAATATTTTTCTCCCGGCTTATACTCAAGCGGAAGCATCTCACAATAGTGAGTACCTGACTGAATAAGTTTTTCTCTTACTTCTGCAGGCTGTGGTTCAACTTGTCCTGTAATATCTTTAAGCAGAATAGTAACATCTTCTTTACTGTATGACGATCTCATCATTTTCCCCACCTCACAAGAACAAACTTTTTACTTTCGGAAAATGCATTTATCAATCTGTCTATACAGATTTTTTCTTTTTCTGAATCTGTCACAAATAAAACCATATCATAGCTGTTTACTCTGCTGTTATATATAAATGTTTTTCTTCCGTCTTCATATAAGCTTTCCACACGAAATCTCGTCTTCAGAGGATATTCGTCACAATCATCTGCTACAATAGGGCTTCGTGTGGTTGAATGTGTAAGAACATCTTTGGCAGATGTATTTTCCTTTATCTTTCCGGCTGTAAGTATTGCAGGATACATACATTCTTCGGTTCCTACAACCGCTATTTTTTTACCTGTAAAATCAAAAGAACGCATTACCTCATCTGCAAGCTTATCACATTCGGATATGTATCGGTCAGTCCTGACACCATAACGTGGATCGGTATAGCCTTTTAACTCAACCGTATCATATACAGCCGATAAAACAACCTCAGGATCAGGTATATCATAACTGTATACTTCCTGTGACTCAGGTGAAGCTGACATATTTACGAGGAAATAAAAATCCACTCCTTGCTTTTTAAGTTCAGCTTTTCTTTCGGGAGTCATACCGTTTAAAATAGAGCAGGCAGAAAACCTGATACTATCCTTCACTTTTTTACCCGATACAAGTACATCTATAAAATTCATTATAGTCTTTCCTGTTGTGATCTCGTCTTCTACAAAGACTATTCTGTCAACATCTGAAGAAATGCTTTCCCATTCGTCACAGTACAACAGCTGTTCAACAGCATGACTATGCTCTTCTTTAAATTCAACAACAGGTTCTTTAGCAGTATTTACTTCTCTTGTTGTATGGAGATAGTAAGAATCCGGAAAACATGATGCTACACCAACACCAACTGCTGTAGCTGTTTCTGCAAACCCGATAAATAAAACTTTTTCTTTTTTTACAACTTCTTTTATCTGACTGCCAAGTTCGGTAAACAATCTGATAACATCTGACGGATCGGCAGGAATGTGCTTTCCCTGCTTACTGTCTACAAGAAGATAATTTCTTTTGGAGTTATTTTCTCTCCTTACCATTTTTACAAGTTCATCGTTTGAAAATGATGATTTATTTTCTATGATATTTAACAATATACTTTATTCCTTTCTTTTTTGTCCGCCATTTTTTTATGTCAGCTATGATCTTTTATTTTCATAGTAGCACGTTCAAATTTCTTTTCTCTGCATTCTTCCTTGATTCCGTAAATAGCAGAACGCATTATTATTTTCTTTGCCCAGTTATTATGAACTTTTTGCTCGTTCATTCTGTTTCCCGAATGACTCTTTGATACAGCAAGAAGATCATTATTCCAGTTAAGGATATTTATCGAATCGTTATAATCATCTGCCGATACAGCAAGTGCTTCATCTATTATAGGTAACTGAGTCGGGTGTATTGCAGTTTTACCGATAAGACCGTTAAGTATGTCGTATTCTGCTTCTCTTTTCAGCCCCTGTGCCCACAAATCAGATGTATCATCCTTGCTTGCAAAGTATTCCCATACAGGTGCTGATACAACATATTCACGTGCAAATACATTTACAATATCACTTATGATATCAGAGATAACTCTTACATCATATATAGTGTTGTTTATACCTCTTCTTATACCAAAAGCGTTACAAAAATCATTTCCGCCTATTCTGACATTAAGTATTGTATTTTTAGAATCATCCAGAGCTTCCTTTATAGATACAAGCTGTGATATTCTGTTTTCTATTGATATTATATTTCCTGATTCGAGTATCGGCATACCGTAAAGTTTTCTGTCTGATATGCTGTTTGCATACTGCAGTTCACTCAGGTAATCATTTGAATTTTCACAATCAAACTTAGGGAAAACAAAACCTTTTAAAAGTCCGTGATGTCCTATAAGTTCGTAGACTTTTCTCATTTGCTTAGGATACTTGACACGTACAAACAGATAAGGAAGATCATTTGGCTGTACTGTTTTGTCCGAAACTGCTTTTCCAAGCTGATCGAAACTGCATGAAAGCTGTCTGAGCGCTGCCTCTTCAGTTCCGTCTGCTATAGCGTCTTCAAGACAGAAAACCATCGCATGAAGATATTTATTTTTCTTTGAAATCAATTTACCGGCAATTGTCTGATTATGTGCCGGTGTATACATCAAACCACCCAATGCGTACTGCAATAAATCTCTCTCTGAATAATTCAATCTTTTCATTATTACATCATACTTTGTCACACTATTCATTAGTTCTACATCCTTCTATAGTCATATTATTTTGTCTGCGGAGAATATTCTTTCATTATCTGATATGCAGTTCTTATACCGTCAACTGCTGCCGACATTATACCACCTGCATATCCTGCCCCTTCTCCGCACGGATAAAAATTCGGAATAGTCGGAGAAGACATATTATCATTTCTGACTATCCTTATCGGAGATGATGTTCTGGTTTCAGGCGCTGTCATAACAGCATTTTCATCACCAAAACATTTCATTTTTCTTGAAAAATCATTAAATCCGGCTTTAAGCATACCGCATATTTCTTCAGGAAAAAGTTCATTAAAATCACATTCTTTAAGACCCCTTGAAAAAGTCGGAGATATATTGGTTTTCAGATCCGGTTTTCCTGTGAGAAATCCTCTCACCGTAGATGCCGGAGCACTGTAATCTCTTCCTGTAAGTTCAAAAGCTTTCTTTTCAATTGCTCTCGCAAAATTCATTCCGTCAAGTACAGAGTTTCCAAAATCTTTTTCAGAAACAGATACTACCATTGCCGAATTAGCATTTTTACCGTCACGGGCAAATTCACTCATTCCGTTAGTAACCACTGTATTTTCTTCACTCGATGACGGAACAACAGTTCCACCCGGACACATACAGAAAGTATAAACACACCTTCCGTCCCTGCGACGATGTGAAAGCTGATATTCTCCTGCCGGAAGATAAGGACTGTCTTTATACTTCCCATACAGGCTTTCGTTTACATCTTCCTGAAGATGTTCTATACGAACCCCGACTGAAAAAGGCTTAGGCACCATCATCAGCTGTTTCTGATAAAGCATCTCAAAAGTATCTCTTGCAGAGTTTCCTACCGCAAAAACTACCGCTGAAACATCAAAACTCCCCTGTGATGTATGTATTGTTTTTACTTTTCCGTCAATTGTCGAAAAATCAGTTACGGTGGTATTGAAATATATTTCTCCTCCGTTTTCAATTATATGATTTCTCATATTTTTTATGACAAAACGAAGATTGTCCGTACCGATATGCGGTTTGGCTTTGGTAAGGATCTCTTCGGGTGCTCCGAACTCCACAAAAGTTTTTAACACATACCGACAAAAAGGATCCTTTATTCGTGTAGTTAATTTTCCGTCCGAAAAAGTTCCGGCACCACCTTCGCCAAACTGAACATTTGAATTAATATTAAGAGGGCCTCCGCTCCAGAAATCATTTACTGACTTGGTCCTCTCATCAACAGAGCCACCTCTTTCAAAAACGATCGGTTTGTATCCGTATCTTGACAGCATCAAAGCACAAAACAAACCTGCAGGTCCGAACCCTACAATACCAACACGCCCTTTATAATCATCTGTCGATATCAAAGGCTCCTGAAATTCATTCTCAATATACTGACAAAACGAATTTTTCTGACAAATATTTTTTTCAGCCTTACTGTCATGCAGATCCAGATAAACAGAATGCACAAAATGTATATCATTTCTTTTCCTTGCATCAAGTGAAGTTTTATATATTTCTGCTTTTGATATATCCCGCTCTGACAATGAAACTTTCTTTAAAGCTTTTTTCAAAATCTGATCTGTGGTTTCAGATATATCAGATTTTACATCAGTAATTATTAATGCCATAACTAACTCCGAATACATTTTTAACTTTCATTTAATTATATAATTATATCATATTTCAAATCTGTAAGCAAGAGTTTTTTGGCTAAAAAGAAAAAATTATCACTAAAGAACAGGCTCTAGTGATAATTTTTATCTGATCATACAAATAAGTATTTACGAAACTAAAAACTATATATTATTCTTTCTTTTCACCAAGTCCCGAAAAAGGAACCTGACCTGTCTTTTTTATATTACATTTATTGCATGGGCTAACGATGCATTTTACTATACCAAGATAATACGGACAAGTTGTACATTTAATAGTTTTTATCGACTTTTTCATAAAAAACACTCCTCTTGAATTTATATTCTGTTATTTTAATTTTCGTAACAAATAACAATTTACTATATTCGTCTTAGATGTAAGTCTGTTACATCTCTTTTGTTTATTATAACATAAATAAAATATAAATTCAAGTTTATTTTATGCTTTTTGCATGATTTGAGCGATTTTTATAGGGTTGCACTAATGATGAGGTGGGTGTATGTGTATTATTACCATGATTTATGATGAAGTTTGTTTTAAATCATTTTTATGATGTATTAAGAGCAACTCCAATCATACATAATATTATCAAAGTTTTCGGTTTTTTTCAAACTCAAGACTTTGAAGTTCATAAATCGCTTCTATATATTCTTTTTCTAAAAGTTTTATTTTTTTCTTTAATTTTTCTATTTTCTCATCTAAAGACGTTTCAAAATCGCATGAACCATTATCTATCAAACAATATATAGCCTTATTATTTTTTTGACCACATATTTTAAAAATTCTTTCCTTTGATGGATTTGAATAATTCACTCCCTTACATCTTCTACTAATTTCTATATGGACAATGTTCACAGGATTTTTTGCACCGAATTTATAAAGTCCTTTTTCTATTATTCGATTATATATTTCTTCTGCAGTTAATCCATCCTTGTATTCAGATAAAACAACAGAAACAGCTTCGTGAATAGTCATAGATAATCACCTTCAGTCCTGATTTATAAGGAGATTTAAGCATTCTTTCTTTTCCTCATCAGACAATGCTTTAAACATTTCTATAACACCATTAATTCTTTGCGCTTTGACTTTCTGAGTAACCATTCTGGAGAGCTCATTTACTTCATTTAAATCAGACTCTGATAAATAATCCGGAATTTCAAGTACAGATGTTTGCCATTGTATACATTGTGGGATTGTCATTCTATCAATGGAATCACGAATTTCAGAAACATTTTTACTCATCCAGTTTCTTCGATTACTATCAATTTGAGTTTTAATAGTGTTCATCCACTCTTTCATATACTTGTTACAAACTGTTGAAATCCACTTATCTTCATATTCACGTTCAATTTCTGATAAAGATATAGAATCAAAACTAACAAAATTTGATTTATACTTTAAATAATCTTCTATATTGTTAAAAGCATTTTTTAATACTATTATGCTTTTTTCATCATCTGGCTGAAGAAGAATAGCTTTATTGATACGCTCTTGTAATTGTGAAATAGAAATAGATGGATTATTTATTTCAGTAATAACTGAAGAAAGATATGCTTTTAATTCTGAAATTCTTACATTAACCTTAGCTCTGATATCCTTTAACTTTAAAACAATCTCATTTCTCTTAGAAGCATTCATATCATCAGCATTTTCAAATGTGTCAATCCAACCATTTACAGCAAGAAGTTCTTTTTCTGTTGATTTAAAATCTAACGTATTTACCAACGGAAGAGTTTGGGAAATGTACCTGTGAACATCTGAAAGAACAGTGGCATATTTCTGCTGGAGTTCAACATCTTCAAGAACCTCAGTAATGCGATTCTTTAGTATATTTGAATATTCTTTTTTTCCAATTTTATTTAAAGCTTTTGCTACATTTAAATAATTTTTCTTAAATTCACTGTATTCTGCATATGTACACTTTAACGAAGAAACAAATAAAGAAAAACTACTATTTAATAGTGAATTTGCTTCCGCAATTACTTTATCTAATCTCCTGCAATATATTTCGCTAAATACAAATCCATCTGGTTCTTCTTCATCAATAGGAGAATCAACAATCTGGTGTTTCATATTAAGCAGAACTTTAACAGTATCGATAAGGCTGAATGTATTCTTGCTGTTATCAATATTCTTTTCAGCTTTGTTAAGAATACTATATAATTTATCATAATGGTTTTTTCCATCTTTGAGTTTCATTTCTGCAATAGCTATTTTACCTTTATACTCTGAAATATCATCTATATTATCAATTACTTGTCTAAGCTTTTGCAATAATTCAGGACAATATTCCACATTATTAATTTTATCAACTTCTGCTAAAACTGCATTAATAATATCCTCATCTGACTGTGTTTTAAGAGATATTCTTAACTTCAAAATATTTTCAATCATTTTCTTTTCTGTTGATAAATATTTTTGAATAAAATCATTTTTGGATAAAGGTAATGTTCCATCATAAATCTGAATTTTGCTTGCATTCACTGAAAGAAAGTATATTATAAATAAGAAAAGTGAGTATTGATTTAAACCATAAGGTGCATGTAAAAACTTTTTAAACAATTCAGATATTATATACTGATTATCAGGAGAAATTTGTTCCATTACTTCCGTATATATTTTTTTTGCTCTATTGTTTTTAGGTTCACATAATGAGAATTTACTATCAAATACCTGCCATGATGTAGGTGTTGCTGTAGACAAAACAGCTTGTACTCTATTTTTATCTTTAGGATCTATTCCCTGATATGCCTGTTTATTACACATTATTCCATTAAACATATTAAGACACATAATTCTTAAATTCTTTTTTGAAGCAGGTGTAGGCTTTTTTTCAAATCCATCAAACGAAAATGGTATAGATGAAGAATAGATTTTTTTGAATTTCTCCTGACATACTACACTCATTCTGGTAAGTGGTATTTCAACCTTTTTTTCTGTTAAGATTTTTCTTTCAGCTGTCAACGCATTAAATATTCTTATAATACTTCTTGAAGTATTTTTTAAATCATCTTTATAAAAACGAGCATACATATCTTTTTCAGATAATGAAAAACTTTTAAGAACTGCTCTCCTTTTTAAAAGGTGTATTAATTCTTTTTCTTTATCTTCAATAATATTTACAATTAAAGGATATTGCATTAATTCATGTTCGCGAATAAGATTTTGTATAACTGTTATATCTGAATTATCTCCTAAATATACATAAACTAATAATCCTCGAAACTTTTCGCCATCTACAGCAGTATCAAAATGATATTTTATTGTCTTGCAGAAATCATTATCAAATTGAGAAATTGTTATTAACCTTTTTTCGAACTGCCATTCTGACGAAGCTATATTGTTATCCATTGCAAATGATGTATTTTCAGGAGTTGTAACTTTCAATTCTATGAGCAACTCTTCATCTACCTCAGCCACCGGATCATAATTTTTTAACTTAGACTGTTTCTTTAAAACAGTGATTGAATATTCCTGTTTCCCATGAGCTTCAGTATTTAAATCAAATCTATTTGTATTATCGTCAAAACTTACAAGACATAGATCATTTTCAAGTTTTTCAAGTGATGATTCAATATCTTCTTCGTTCATACCTGATACAAATCTCATTGCTACCATATGACTGCTTCTGTCACTTAACTTAAATTTTAAAAGGTTAATTACAAGTATTGTTTTCAATACATTCTTGTCGTTAAGCGAAAGCTTATCGCCTTGCTTTACAATAATTGAATTATATGCCATACAATACTGACTTGAAACAAGGCCTCTTTCCTCAGAATTCAGCATCTCATTAAATAATCCAGTATCTATAATATCAATAGGATTAATATATGGCAACCATGAGCCTTGCATATCTGATTCTTGAATTTTCTCAAACATTTCACTTGTATACGCTATTGTAGAACGTTGTTGCATCCATGAAGAAGTATTAGCTAAAAACCATACAGTAATCGGATGAAGCGGATAACAGCCTTTAGCTATAACATCAATAAACATCTCTTGATTTGCCCATACATTTCTATTTGAAATATCAGATTTAGCCCAGTTATTCATATATAAATATATATTCTTATAATAACTGGAATACGTAGATTCCACGTTTCTTGCTACTGTATTTTCAAAATAATAAGCATCTTTCTTTTCAATTAAATTTGCAAGAACCGTCTCAAAATTTGATGATAAATAATATTTATCACTATTCTCATATCTGCCTATATAACGTGTAATATTAGCATTGCTACTCTCAACTCTTCTAATATATGAATTTAGGTCAGATTGAATAAATGCATCAAATATTACATATCCATTTGCATTCTGAATTGCTTCAAATATCTGTTGTAAAGCTGAATCTCCAGCAATCTGAGGTTTGTTTGCTGTAAATTCAATATATCTTCCGAACTCATCAAAAAGCACATATATATTTTTGAATTTCTTAGTTTCAATACAGTATTTATTCACTAATAACTCAAGAATATCTGACGCTGAAATATCTGATTCAACATTGATATATGTGCCCATATATTCTTTATATACTGCGTTTACTGCATTAAATACAGCATCATTGGCATCTTCAAGTGCTGATATTATAGCTTCTATACTATCAATAGATTTTGCATCATATTCAGCAAAATACTTATCATAACTTTCTCTTTCATTTTCAAATGTTTTCTTTACAAATGCAATTGCCTGCTGATATTGCTTAGTTAATTCAGTAAAAATATCTGATGATAAACCATGCTGAGCGAGAGCTTTCTTAGCAACTGTAAGGAACTCACTATTTAGATTGAAATCTCTCATACCATTAAAGATAAGCACTAAATTTTTGTCGCTTAATTCCTTTATTTTATCTCCAATTGACTTATCGACACTTATTATACTGTCAATTACGATATTTTGTAATACAGCATCATGTCCTGATAATAAACCGCCTAATGCAACAGAAAGATGTGACTTACCAGTGCCATATCCAGCTATTGTCATGTTAAATCTATTGCTTGATGGATCATCAGCCTTTTCCATCAATTCAAGTGCATAACTAGCTGTATCATACAATCTGTAGCTTGAATTTGTTGATTCAGATTTACTTACTCCATGAAATTTTGGTCCATGAAAAACATAACTTGAAGCAATATCATTTACTTTATCTGTTTCATAAAACCAATTTGCCTGAACAGCACCACCAAAATACTTTTTCTTATTAAATTCCAAAAAATCTTTTATTATCATAAAATCGCCCCTATTGTTATTAATTATTAACTCAGCAATTCATATAAGCGTGGTAAAATATCATTTGTTTCTGCATTTCTTATTACAGTATACGGAGCCAATTGCTTATTGAGTCTTACTAACCCTTCTGCTTCAAGTTCTTCAAGAACAAAGAGCATTTCATCCTCATCAAAACCGAGTCTTTTATTCCACATAAGAATATCCACAACTTGATCAGTTGTAATCTCCCCTGTGTCTTTCATATAAATATCCCATGCGCTAAACAATGTATACGCATATGCAAATTTAAACACATCATTATAGAACAAACTATTCAAACATAGCTCACCTGATTTATCAGCAAGACACTGTGTATCAAATATCCCGAGTTTTCCCCAAAAACCATCATTTCGATATGCTCTTTTAAGTGGTGATACATCAGCATCT
>SVNW01000120.1 GCA_015066745.1 Ruminococcus sp.
ACTTTGCTCAGTACCTTTATCTTTAATTCTATATCAGAATTTCCACCGAAAAATTCCTCGCTAAATGATATCTCTTCTGGCTTTTCCTGTTCGCCTGTGTATATTACGTACAATTCAGGTTTTGGCAAATTCACTTTTGAGGTGCTGTGTTCACTCTGCTGTGTGTCTATGAGATATCTGCGGTATGTTTCACTTATATAAAAAAGCATTCGCAGTGCCATATTCGGATTCCATGTGCTTTGTGCTTCTACCAGTACAACATATCTGTCTTTTACTATAAACCCTAAATCATTGTAAATTGTATTTACTATCGCTGAATCAAGTGTCTGTACCTGTATGTCTTCCTCTTTAAGATCTGTTATCTCAGGGTGAAATTCCTCATACAGTTGCTTTACATTTTCAATGTAGCTAAAAAATTTTACAAACACGCTATCTTTCGATTTTCTTTTTACTGTTACATCGTTCGTCATATTTCATTGCTCCTTTTGTTTGTCCTTTGATCACATTTATATCTTAATTTTTCATCTCTGAAAGTTCCTGTATTTTAGAAAGTGGTAATCCTGTTGCAAGAGATATATTCTCTAATGACAAAAGCCCCATGTTTATAAGCGTCTGTGCCGTCAAAAGTTTATTTTTTTCTTCGCCGGCTATCATGCCTTCAAGTCTTCCCTCAAGTCTTCCTTCAAGTCTCCCTTCAAGTCTTCCCTCTTCTCTCTCTTTTCTTCTGCTCGCTATATCATACTGCTTACGCATTACTTCTTCATCAAATAACTGTGCCATCATATCTATTACCTCCTTCTCATGACTTTTCATAAATTCTTCAAGGTATCCTTTTTCTATACATATACGATATGTTTCCATTGCTACTTCTATACTGTTTTCATACAGTTTTCTCTGCTCATCAAATACACGGCAAAATCCTACATACTGTCCGGCTAATGTCGCATCTACTTTGCTTAGTACCTTTATCTTTAATTCTATATCAGAATTTCCACCGAAAAATTCCTCACTAAATGATATCTCTTCGGGTTTTTCCTGTTCTCCTGTATATATTACGTACAACTCCGGTTTTGGCAAATTCACTTTTGAGGTGCTGTGTTCACTCTGCTGTGTGTCTATGAGATATCTGCGGTATGTCTCACTTATATAAAAAAGCATTCGCAACGCCATATTCGGATTCCATGTGCTTTGTGCCTCTACCAGTACAACATATCTGTCTTTTACTATAAATCCTAAGTCGTTATAAATTGTATTTACTATTGCAGAATCAAGCGTCTGTACCTGTATGTCCTCCTCTTTAAGATCTGTTATCTCAGGGTGAAATTCCTCATACAGTTGCTTTACATTTTCAATGTAGCTGAAAAATTTTACAAACACGCTGTCTTTCGATTTTCTTTTTACTGTTACATCATTTGTCATATTTCATTGCTCCTTTTGTTCCTTTACTAATTATATTATATTGCATTAAAAATAAAAAATCAAGAGTATTTTACATTTTTTTCTATACACAAAACATCCTTAATGTACACAAAAACGTGCCATATTTCTTGATTTAACACCAAAATTATGGTACAATAATATTACAACATTATAAAGGACGGTGAGTAAATGCACAAACGTTTCAATACTACAGGTGCCTGTTTTCCTGAAATGCATTATATGGTTGATATAACAGAGCGACTTGTGGCAATAAAAAATATGATAGACAATGGTGATTACTTTATTATTAACCGTGGAAGACAGTACGGAAAAACTACAACTCTCAATGCTCTCGAAACATTTCTCACTCCTGATTATCTCGTCATAAGTATGGACTTTCAGCTTCTGAGTAATTCTGATTTTAGCACAGAAGAAAGATTTGTATCAGCTTTTGCACGTGAAGTATATAGAAATAACTCATTTAAAAAAGCTGTCAGTCAAAACATTACAGATACATTCTATAAATTAAAGTCTGATAATAAAAGTTTTGTTCTCGCTGACCTGTTTGATGTATTTTGCGATATCTGTGCCGAAACAGACAAACCTGTTGTTCTTATTATTGATGAAATTGATACTGCATCAAACAATACTGTTTTCATTGACTTTCTCGGAATGCTACGAGGTTATTACCTAAGACGAAATAAAATTTCCATTTTTAATTCTGTTATTCTTGCAGGAGTAAGGGATATCCGTAACCTTAAACTTAAAATCCGTGACGACTCCGAACATCAGCACAACAGTCCATGGAATATTGCAGTTGATTTTAATCTGAATATGAATCTTACTGCTGACGGAATTTCAGATATGCTTTCTGATTATGAAAAAGAACATAATACCGGAATGAATCCTGATACTATCGCACAGCTTATATACGATTATACATCAGGTTATCCTGTACTTGTATCAAGTATCTGCAAGCTTATAGATGAAACCATACACACATGGAATAATGAAGGTGTTATAACCGCTGTAAACCAAATACTTACAATGAATATGCCATTGTTTGATTCACTTATTAATAAACTTGAAGACTATCCCGAAATGAAAAAAAATCTGTATCAGATACTTACTACCGGACAAAAACTTTCCTACAATCCCGACCATGAAGCCACAAAACTGCTTTTATTGTTTGGCTTTGTTAAGATTGAGGATAATGGAGTGGTTATTGCTAACAGAATATTTGAAACAAGACTTTACAATGATATTCTGACATCTGAAGAAATGAAATCTACTCCTATATCAAAAGCAGGCGCTTTTGACAAACCGGAATTTATTAAAAACGGCATTCTTGATGTTGAACTGATATTGACAAAATTCATTACTCATTTCCATGAAATCTATGGTGATAAACCTGATAAATTCATCGAAGAAGACGGCAGAAAATGTTTTCTCATATATCTCCGTCCAATAATAAATGGTGTAGGTAACTATTATATCGAAACTCATACACGTGACCATCGTCGAATGGATATAGTTATAGACTATCTTGGTAAACGATATATCATAGAGCTTAAAATCTGGCACGGCAAGAAATACAATGAAGACGGCGAACAACAACTCTCCGATTACCTCGATTTTTACGGACTAAAAACCGGATATCTACTCACATTCAACTTCAATGAAAGCAAGGAAATCGGAATAAAAACTGTAAAATTTGATGATAAAACATTGATTGAAGCAATAGTATAAAACATCAATCCCCCGATAATTTCAACTCTAAAGAAATTATCGGGGGATTACTTGCCTTCCATTGTTTTGAATTATTTTTTCGACTTTAAATATTTCTAATCTCTTACTTAATTTTATCGGTCCACTGCTCGTCTTGCGCACCGATTAATTTTTCACTTTTGAAAGTTCTTCTACTTTTTCAAGTGGTAATCCTGTTGCAAGAGATATATTCTCTAATGATAAAAGCCCCATGTTTATAAGCGTCTGTGCCGTCAAAAGTTTATTTTTTTCTTCGCCGGCTATCATGCCTTCAAGTCTTCCCTCAAGTCTGCCCTCTTCTCTCTCTTTTCTTCTGCTCGCTATATCATACTGCTTACGCATTACTTCTTCATCAAATAACTGTGCCATCATATCTATTACCTCCTTCTCGTGACTTTTCATAAATTCTT
>SVNW01000001.1 GCA_015066745.1 Ruminococcus sp.
GAATGCATAAACTAACGGTAAAACGCAATTCAAAAATAGAAGATTATCTGCACAAAGCAAGCAGATATATCGTTGATTATTGCAGAGAAAACAACATCAATACCATTGTTGTAGGCAACAACAAAGAGTGGAAACAACACGCTGATATGGGCAGGAAAAACAATCAGACTTTCGTGCAGATTCCTTTTACAAGATTTATAGATATGATTCGTTACAAAGCAGAAGAATATGGTGTAGCCGTCATAGAGACCGAAGAGAGCTATACAAGCGGAACGAGTTTTATAGATAATGAAGAACCGGTAAAAGAGAATTACAATAAATCCAGAAGAATACACAGGGGTTTATTCAGATCAAACGAAAATAAGCTGATAAATGCGGACTTAAACGGTGCATATCAGATATTAAAGAAAGTATTCCCAATAAAATGGGATATAGGGTGTGTGTTACACCCGGTTGTAGTAAACTTGGGTTAGTCCTGGGTTGAACAATAAATAAAATATGTTTTAATAAAATTTTATATTATTTTTATTAAGTTTAATATTTTTAATAACATAGGTACTAAGTTTCTTGCTATGGTTGAGAAATTTGTAGAGGAAAAGGGTATTTCACATATTTTTCTTCAGACTGAGCGTACAGTACCGGCTTTTGAGTTTTATAAGAAAAATGGTTTCACAGAACTTTGTGACCATGTTTCATTTGTAAAGGAATTTAGATAATAAAAAATCACCGAAGAAGCGTTATTTTTTCTTCGGTGATATTTTTTTAGATAAATTGTATCAAAAATCCTTGTATCATTAATACGATCGGTATTATGTATTTTCTTGGGTTGTGCCAAAGATCTGTTTCCACGCTCCATTTTGTGATAGGAAATTTATTTTCGAGAAAACATACTATGACAGCGCTTTCTATGGCAAATACAACAGCTGATATAATTGCTGTCAGGTCTGCTTTTACTCCCAGAAAATATAATGCCAGGATATAGACTGCATAACAGACAAGATAGAATACGGTTATTGTCATTGTGTACGGTATGCAAAAAGATGACATTTTATTTGGCATTACCTCAAGTTTTTCACGGAGTTTTTTATTACTGCTTATTACTATTGCAAACGGCGTATTTATAGATATCATAGCCAGTCCTATCGGCAGGAAGTCTACAGCATTTGTTTCTGTGGCGTTTTCAAACATTTTGACAAAAAAACAACCGAATGCTATTAATACCAGACTGTTCGTTATAAAACTTTTGTTTGAAAAGATATATCGTAAGAGATATTTTTGTATCAGAAAATGATTTGATTTGGTTTTACTGCTGATTTTAATTTTTGAGGTTTTATTTTTCATAAATCGGTATGGATCTATGTGCATTACCGGAAAGATAACAGCTATTGTCAGTATAGCATAAATTATTATCCCGTAAATATTTGTATTTACCAAAAATGCTACTGCAACACCTGCTATAAATGTTATTGCAGAAATCCAGAACTTCGTCTTTAAAAACGCAAATATTATCATAGATGCCAGACAGGCAAAAATAAAATTAAGTATCAGCATCAATACAGAAATGACATCAGGGCTGGCAAATGCAAAATAAACTGCAAACAAGAGTGAGGCTCTTGCTGTAAGTATGTACATTCCCATTATCGTACAATACTCTGTATTTACTTTGTTTTTTTCAAAAGGCATTGAGAAAAATCCTTTAAGATATTGTGCATTGTCATCTGAAGAAAGTGCCTGTATCATTACTCCGACTACGAAAAAGAATGTAGAAAACAAAAATACATTTGTCGATATATTAAGTTTGTATTCCAGAGAATCTAGTCCGATATATACAGTAAAAGCAATAATTACGCTCTTTATGGCTCGTGAATATCTTTCACCGAGCATTTTTTTTGAGAGAACTTCTATCATTTATTATCATCTCTTTCAAAATCAAGTGAATTTCTTATATTTTCAGCGTTTATCTGATCTTTTTCAAAAGTTTTTGTTATTTTTCCGTTTTCAAGTATTACTACTTTGTCAGCGGTGAGTGTCACGCTTTCGAGAATATGTGATGAAAACAATACTGTACCGTATTCTTTATATTCTTTTATCAGCTTATATAAAGCTTCTGTACTTTGAAAGTCAAGACCGTTTACAGGTTCGTCAAGCAAAAGCAGGTCAGTTCTGAGTGCAAATCCTGTAATAAGATATACTTTTTTTCTGTTTCCGAGCGAAAGTTCCTTTATCATTACCGATCTGTATGAAGAAAAATTAAAAAGTTCTATAAGTTCTTCCACAAGTTCAGTGTTTAATTTTTTCTTATAGGTTTTAAACACGTAGCGTATATATTCATCAAATGTGAAAAAACCAAAAGAATCGTCTTCTGAAAAAACTACATAGCGGTTTTCCTTAAATTTATTGTCACGAAAATAATTTTTGGGTGTATCGGAGTTTCCGAGTCTGTAGTCATTATGAAGACCGCAAAGTACATTTATAAGAGTTGTTTTTCCGGCTCCGTTTAATCCAAGCAATCCTACAACTGTATTTTTTTCAAGAGTAAGATCAAGAGAATCCAGAACATTATTGCCTTCATTGTACCAGGCGCATAGTTTCTCTATTTTAGTCAGCGCTGTCATAAGCCTTCTCCTTTATGTTTATAAATATGGATAGTTATAAATTATTTTGTACATATATAATAATACATCATAAAAATAAAATTGTCTATATATTATGAGCCAACGTTTTTAATTTCTGAGTAAAAAAATTATTTTTACCATGTTACACTTTCTCATCTCAATACGAATTAATATAGTGAAAGCTTCAAACAACTGAAAATATGCATATTTGCTTTTTGTTAAGAGGTGATATCACAATGACTGAAAATGAATTGAGGTTATTGATCAGCAAATCGCAAAAAGACGGATTCAGGGAATTGTTCAGGCATTATTACAGTTATGTATACTCTGTAGTATGGAGAAAAATAAGGCTTGTCGGCAGGAAAGAAGATGCCGAAGAATGTCTTAGCGATATATTTGCACAAATATTTCTCCACTTTGATGAGATAAAACCCGGAATGCTCACGACGTACATAAGCACTGTTTCAGGAAGAATGGCCATAGACAAATACCGAAGTCTTACCGCCATGAAAAACCGTAATTTAAACAGTGACGAACTTTGTGCTGATGTGTGTGACGATGAAAATATCGAAGAAAAAACCGAAACTGCACAAATGAACAAAGTTCTTTTAGAAAAAATCATTTCACTCGGTGAGCCCGATTCTACTATTATCATACATAGGTTTTACTATGAGCGTACATCTTCCGAAATAGCGAAATATCTCGGTATTTCATCTGTAAATGTAAGAATGCGTCTGAGTCGCTCTTTAAAACGTCTTAAAAAACTGATCATAAACGAAAATGAAGAAAGTATATTCTGATGAGGTGGTAAAGATGAAAATACGAAACATTCTCCGCTCGTTAAAAAAACTTGATAACCATACAGCATCTGAAATCGATAAAAAATTTCCGATGAACCCTAAAACCGATGAACTGTTTGAAAAAAGCTATGAAAAATATCTTGGTGAAAATAATTTACAGGAGAACGAAACTACAGGATATGTTATAAGAAAGTCAACAAATCCTGCTGTAAGATTTGCCCGTATCATTGTACCGATCACAGCGTGTATCGGAATCTTTGCTGTATCAGGAAAAATAGCTTCTGTTTTTTCAAATGTAGAGAAAAATAATGAAAGCACAGTTGAAAATAATTATACATCGGTTTCATCACAATATGAGGTTACTAAACCTTCCGAAACTCTTGAAATATCTAAGACAACAGCCCCTGAAAAAACAGATGCAGAAGTTACAACTGCAACTGTTCTGAGCAAAGAAACTTCAATGACAAAAACCGAAGAAATCACAGCAGAGATCATACTGCAAACCGTGATAAGTACAGAAAAATCCGAAATATCATCACCTGCAGAACCAGAACCCCAAACAACAACTGTCACAATATCACCACAGGTTACAGAAGAAACGGAAATATCATCACCTACAGAACCAGAACCCCAAACAACAACTGTCACAGTATCACCACAGGTTACAGAAGTACCGATATGCTCTGTACCGAAAGTTTCTGAATCCATAGAAGTTATTGAGACCCCCGAACCTGTTCTTACCCAACCAACAACAGCGACCGAATACACAGGTACTTTTGAGTATACAGGAACTCTCCCGCCTTCTTCCTCTGTCGTTGTTTCAACCAAACCGACTGTCACACAACCTGTTATCATTCCAAACCCTGTTTTTAAAAAGAAAATGTATATCGACAGCGTAATAGAACTTGCTAAAAAAGGTCACGAACTTACATGGGCTGACTTTAGAGAATACGATGGTACGGATATAGGTTCAGGAATATATATTATGGAATACAAGACTGATATTGAAGGATATATATTATATGTATCAGGTGTTCCGACTATTTTACCTGATGGCTCTGTTAACGCTCCCGACAGAATTCGACTTACATATATGCCTGAAAACCGTTCTATAGATATAAGAGATGAAAGTGTGATCGATTTTGTTTATCCGGGTACACCAGATATAGATCATGAAAGTAAAATAAGCAAAGTCACTGTAACAAGCGGTACAACAGTGGAACTCAGTGATGAAGAAATTTCTCATCTGATGTCACTTATGAAAAATATACGCACAGGACGTGAAGACCAAAGCATAAACGAATACGATGGTCAGTATATAAGTGTTACTATCAGCTATGAAAACGGAAATACTACAGAAATAGGTGTGTACAATCCATTCTTTGTAGTAAACGGTACTCCGTACAGAACCTTGTATGAGCCTTGTCTTGAACTTCATATATTCTTATGGGAAGTACTGAATAAATAAAAATAAAAAAGCTATACCTTACTAAAAAATCGGGTATAGCTTTTTTCTATTAATCTATATTTATAACAGCGGTCACTGTTCGGTGTGCAGATGCAAGTTCTTTTTGAGAATTCATATTGATAACAGGTACATTGTTCTTATCAAAGAAAACTCTTTTTATTCTTGTATGACGACATGGGTCATAAAGAGGTTCTGAGCAGTAAGTACCGCATTCTTTGGAGTCATGTGATACAGGACGGGCGTGGTAGACAAGAAGAAGGTCGCCGTTTTCATCAGTTACAAAGCTGTTGTGACCGGGACCAGTCGGTCCGTTAAGGTCTGATGTCTGAAGTACAGGTGAGGTTATTTTTCTCCAGCTGGAAATATTCATAAGATCTGAATCTATATTCGCTTCAAGTCGTCCGACGCAGTACTCAGAGCCTGTACCTGATGCGGAGAAAAATACATATATTTTTGAATTTGTTTTCAGTACTGCAGCTCCTTCGTTTACTTTGTTATTTACTTTTTCCCAGTTGTATTCGGGTTTGGTGAGCAGAATAGGTTTTGAGGTAAGTTTCCATGGCTCATCGGGATTTATCTGTGCCATAAAAAGAGAGGAATCTCCTTTTATTTCAGCCCAGATAACATAGTGTTTTCCGTTATGTTCAAAGTAAGTCATATCAAGTGAAAAGTTTGTAAATGATTCGGTATCATCGTATGAAGCCTGCATCTGACCGCATTCTGTCCAGTTTCCTGTGTATGGGTCACCATCGCATCTGAGAACATATGTTCTTATTGCCCACACATTACTACTGCTTCCGGCTGCAAAGAACATATACCATACATTATTTATCTTATGCATTTCGGGAGCCCATATGTGTTTTGCAAGTATACCGCTGTTATGTGCCTTCCAGATCGTCTTTTCTTCTGCTGTGGCAAGTCCGCTGACGGTATTGCTTCTTCTTAGTATTATACGGTCATATCCGTTGTCTGCATTTTCAAAAGCGGGATATGAAGCGGTAAAGTAGTAATATCCGTCTTCACCGTCAACTATATAAGGGTCAGCACGTTTTTCTATGAAAGGTTCGTTATAGTTCTGATATTTGATATTTCCTGAAACAGTATATACACCTTTTTTGTCTGTATTTATTTTTGAAATATCTTCGGTATTCCATTCTACAGGATATTCGACTTCTTTTGAGTCAGAATATTTTACGGTTACTTTGTCAGGAAGAACTATTTTTTCGCCTTTGTCTGCTGAAATTTTCACGGTTTCTGCCTGCGTGCTGTGCGGTGTGGCAGATGATGACGGAAAGGCATTTACAAGTGCAGTATATTGTTTATCAGTTATAGGGATAACATAACCGTGTCGTGGTGTAAAATCAAAACTGTAGTCGTTACGGCTGACAGTAGTAAAGTTTTCAAGGTCATTTGTCTGCTGCATCACGTAGTAGCCGTCTCCGTATGCGTCAGACATAAGAAGCCAGCTGTCTGTTCCGGATATGTTGTATATATTCGGACCTTCAACACCAAGACTGCCCTCTGATATCTGTTTTACTTCGGTATACGGACCGTTGGCATTTTCAGAAATACCAAGATATATTCTTTTATTGGTTTCATTTTTATAGTACATATAATATTTTCCATTCTGGAAAATGATATCCGAGTCTATAGCACTGTCGCCATTTGCAGGTGCAAAAAGAAGAGCAGGCTGTGTATCAAATGTTTTCATATCACTGCTGTATGCATAGTACATGATCGTTCTGTTTCCGGTTTCAGAAGAATGATTTGCCCAGTAGATCATATATGAGTTTTTCTTGCTGTCATATATTGCCTGAGGAGCCCATGCTCTGTCTGCATCCATAGTAGCAGGGTATTTGCCGGCTATTTCGATAAGTGTGATATCTGTCCAGTTGATAAGGTCGGTTGATCTTGCACTTATGATATTTCTGTTACTGCTCCAGCCAAGAGAAGATTTCATATCGGTAGCAAGAAGATAGTATATCCCGTCTTCACCTTTGAAAATATAAGGGTCTCTTATACAGCCTGTTCCGACATCGGATTTCCATACGGCATTTCCGTTGTTGAGAGCTTTGAAGTTGTATCCGTCAGTACTCACAGCATATGATAACTGTTCCTGTGACGGATCATTTCCGAGAAAATACGCAAACAAATATGCAGTCTGGTCTTTCTGAGTTTCAAATGTACTTTTTACAGAGCCTGTCAGCCCAAAGAAATATTCGTTCATGGCAGTTATGTCTTTATAATTGTTTATGCCATCTTTATTAAGGTCAGCTATCGAAGCAGAAATATCATCAAAACCATTTTCGCAACCACTTTCAAGAAGTATTCGGTCAACGATATCTGTCTTTCCGTCACCGTTCAAATCACCGAATGAAACGATTCCTTCACTGCCGTCAGGGATAATATAAAATTTCTGATTTTGTCCACCCCAGTAATCCCACTGATCGATAACTGCACCATTTTCACTGCTTTGTCCGTAAACATCAAGTGCTGCATTTTTAGAACACTGGGCAGTTATATAGTAGCAGTTTCCTGTGCGATTGAGTCTGAAGTGCTGAGAACTTTTATTTTCGTACTCTGCAAGGATCATTTTGTTGCCATTTGTACTGTCAGCGTTTTCTACAGTAAGGGAGAGGTTTGGAGATGAGGCTGATAAGATTTTACAGTATCCGTTTTCTACGCTTACTATCTGCCATCTCTGTGAACTGTCAGAAAGTGCTTCCCACTGGCATACTGTATTGTTATCAGATGCCGTTATGTACTTTTCACTGTTGCAAGGTGAGATCTTGTAAAACGCACCGCTTATTATTTCACCGTAAGAGTCTGCCGAAGTATGTGTGACAGTGTATTTGTCATTTGTTACAGCAGATGCGGGTAAAAAAACTGCAGACTGAAACATTATAGCAACTGAAATAATAGCAGAAGTGATTTTCTTAGGGTCAATCATATTATTCCTCCGTTCATGGTCATAGATTTTCCGGAAATTGTGCTGTTTTTAAGTTAAGTATAGCATTTTTATATACAAAACACAACAGGATTTTGGCGGATAAATTTTTAGTGTGGGCTTTTATTGCGAAAAATTTTGAAAAGTGGTATAATTGTTTTAAAAAATATATACAGGGAGTTGAAAAAATATGATTCACCGGATGAAATTAAAAAAATCGCCGTTTATGAAAATAAAAAACAATAAAAAGACAGTAGAACTGCGTTTGAATGATGAAAAGCGACAGAAAGTACATGTAGGAGATTTTATAGAATTTTGCCTGCTTGATGATCCGAATGAAAAGATTCAAACCAGAGTGACAGCTCTGCATCATTTTGATTCTTTTGAGGAACTGTATGCATTTTTTCCAAAAGAAAAACTCGGATATGCAGAATCTGAAATACCTGACCCTGAGCATATGACAGAATATTATCCTCGTGAAAAACAACGTCAGTATGGTGCTCTTGGAATAGAACTGCGCATGACTGATCTGCAGAAATTTATTGACGCACAGGATAATGGGTACGGTTTCGGAGAAACATATCAGACGGCTTTGTTTGAAATGAAACAGGGCGAAAAGTTGACCCACTGGATATGGTACGTATTTCCGCAGATTCAAGGGTTAGGGTTCAGTGAAGTTACAGCGTATTTTTCTATAAAGGATATAGGTGAAGCTGTTGATTATTATGCACACCCTGTTTTAGGTGAAAGGCTGATTGAAATAACGAAGGTTCTGATGGATATAGAAACCGATGACCCTATGGCAGTATTCGGTCATATAGACGCATATAAGCTTCGTTCATGTATGACTCTTTTTAAATATGCCGCACCTCAACAGAAATTGTTTAAACAGGTGCTTGATAAGTTTTGTCTTGGTGCAGAAGATGAAAAGACTTTAGAAATACTCGGAATTACGGATGATTTGATATAAATAAAAAAATGCAGATACGAGAAAAATAACGTATCTGCATTTTTTATAACTTGATCGAGGTGACAGGATTCGAACCTGCGGCTTCTACGTCCCGAACGTAGCACTCTACCAAACTGAGCCACACCTCGTTGCTTTTAACATAAAAAATTATACCACAAATAAATGAATTTGTAAATACCTTTTTAAAAAAATATTAAAAATCTGCTTTGAAAAAAAATAAAAGAGCTGCCTGTCAGGAGATCTTTATATCTTCCATAAAAGAATTATCAGGTGGAAGTTTTTTTAAATCTTCAGAATCAGTGATTACCGGAAGGACATCTATTTCAGGCATAAAATCAATATCTGATTTTTCATGTGGTGTATTTGTTCTTTCTGACTGCATTTGTTTTTGAATTTTAAGTTTTTCAGCTTCTTCAACGAGTGCTTTCATAGCCTGACTGTTTTCAGAGTTTTTTTCGGGAGTTAAAGCTTTATTTAACTTTTGGGCGAATCCTGTAAGTGAGTTCATGTCAGAAGTAGCAAATCTGTTTTGAGAAACATTAATATCAGGGTGAAAATAAGGATATCCGGGTTTTTCTTTTAACTTATCATGCGTTGTACAATAATTTATGGATTTCACACTGATCCATATAGGAAGCAGAGACATGAAAGCCGATATTATAAGGTTTACTATGGTAATTATTTTTACAGAATCAAAAATTACGTTGACCATATATCTGTTACCGTCACTGTCGGCAGCAACATCTTCGGGCACTATATTTGACAAACCTTTTGGAAGAAGCGATACAGAAGGTGCATCGGAAGTAAGGGCTGATATACAAAAAGTTACTGATGTTACTATAACAAGTAATGCTAATAACATATGAAGTAAAGTAACTATCTTACAGATACCGGCGTCTTTTTTCTTGATAAATGCCAGATAAATTATTCCGGGAACAGCTGCCAAAACAGAAAGTGATGATGTAATCGTCAGATAGATCATAGATACAGCTTCTATAATAGCCGCCTTTTCAAACCATATCTTGATCTGGTGCATTTTATCTCTGTTTTCGTCCATTTCAGCCAGTTCTTCTCTGGAGTTTACAGTAGTATATATTCCATTTGCCATTGTGTCAACTCATTTCGTTTAATTTAGTAGATCGTCAATTTTTTCATATATATCGATAAGTGATGACGGAAGTTCTTCTTTTGAAATTTTTGTTATATCAGTAGGAGATATATGAACGTGATCATCCCATGGATCATATAATGTATCGCCTGAAAATACATCTTTATGAATTCTTATTACATAATAATCCTGTACTGTTTTTGAACCAAAGCAACACATCACGATTCCATAGCCGTCATCGTTGAATTTCTGTCTGAACCGTACAATATCCCTGTCATTTATTATTCTTGGATATTTTACATTATCGCAAAGACTGTCGGCAGTGCAGTTGTTACATTCGTTTATGCATTCTTCTTCAGGAACTCTGCCGACAGAAAGATCCTGTGCATAATATGAAACAGCATTTATTTTATGGTCAAGATAAACTTCGGCGACAATATCTTCGTCAGGTTCGGCATCTTCTGTGATAATACGTCTTTTGTATACAGAAATTTCTGATTTTTCGTCAAGTGTGATATCATAGTGCTTGCAGAACCATTTTAAAGTTTTGAGTGCCGACGGCATAGAATTACATAAATATCTTTCAGTATAAGCTCCCGGCTTGTCGGTTATATGCAATTCATAAACACATTCATCACTTTTTTCATAAAAAATATCTTCGATTTTTTTCATGTCCTGTATGATATGTCTTGCAAATTCGGCAGCTCTTCCGTTAAATAAAATAGTTGCTTCGTTCATAAGCATCATACGTTTTTCATAGGTTTCTGAAAGGTCATAAGCTATTTTTATGAGATCCGTATCAGAAAAATTATAGTTATTTTTAATTATATGATCATAAAGATTTTTTTCTTTTATAAGTCTGAGTGTTTTTTGTCTGAAATCTTCATATGTCATTTCAATACACCTCACATAATAAAAATCAGTAGCTTACAAATATATTTTCAGCCACTGAATAGGTTTTTACAAATTTGATTTTATCATAGATTACACAAAAAGTCAACATTATACATCGACAGGTATAAATATAAAAGCCGGAAAATCTTATCGAAAAATGATTTTCCGGCTGATATTTTTTTATTGCGGACCTAATACAATGCCTTTTTCATGTGAAATATACTGTTTGAAATGTGCAAGGTCTGCTATATTCAGGTTTCCGTCACCTGATACGTCAGCAACTTTTTTCTGTGTGCTGTCAAGTGTATAGTCACCTATAAGATATAATGATAATATTGAAAGATCTGTAAGATCAACTTTTTTATCTTTGTTTATATCTCCGTAGGTAATATCCTCTTTGTCATTTTTGTCATCTGTATCACTGTTTTCTCCGTAAGGATGACCATAAACCAGTTCGCCTTCAAAGTATACAGGAATACGGTCTGTGTAGCCAAATTCTTCACTTAGTTCAAGTCCTTTACGGCTGTAGTCGTTTGTTGCGTCCCAGTTACTTTCATAGTTTTGGTCCTGACCTACGAGTATACCGAACTGCAGAGCTCTTGAACCATGGAAAAGTGTGCCTGTCCAGTCTATTTCTATATAGTAGATATTTCCTTCGTGATGAATAGGCTGTGAAACTGTTGCCGATTCTTTCATATCAGTGGTAGACTGAACTTCGTCATAGTACACTTCTGTTCTTACATCGGCTATGGATTGACCTGCTTCTATAAGTTCTGTTATATCGAAGTAGTAACGTGCCTTGAGGCTTTCTGTATACAGATATCTTGGTGGTTGTGTTGTATCGTTGTGTACTCTTACGGTTATCTGTGAGCGTTCATTGTTTTCCTGTGTGATATTGCCTTCTATCCAGAAAGATGTCTTTTGCTCTTCTTTCGGAGGGAAGTTTTCTTCAGGTTTCATGTCTTCTGTACCGTAATAGTAATAGAGTCCTGCAAGATCACCTACAACAGCGGCATTGTAGTCTACAGCAACTTCGTTGTATACATAGTCCTTTGTTATATCTCTGTGCCAGTCTTTTGAGTCAGGACCGCCTACAAGTGCTCCCCAGAGTACATGAGTCTGATCAAGAGGGTCGTCCATGCTGAATGTAGTTGAGCCATGAGCGGCACGATGATGCGGGTGGCAGGCGGAAGTTTCGGAATAGCCTACGATGTATGGTCTGTTCATAGGGTTTTTACCCATTATATATTCCATCTGTCTTTCTGCCCAGTCAGCAAATCCTGTATATTCTTCATCCTTACCAAATTTTGCGGTTTCTTTTCTGTATACCATTGCACACAGACCTGCAGCTGTGTTGTAACGGCATGAACCGTATTCGTTGAGCATCGAGAAATCAGACGGTGTCATTGCGATATATGTCTTATCGTTTGCATCGATTTCTTTTACATGCTGATAGTCCATATTCCAGATCTCATCAGCAAGTCCTGCTGTTTTCAGATGTGGTTCTCCTGACCAGAATTCAAGATTCCATCTGAAAATAAACCAGTCACGTTCATTATTTGTTATAGGTGCAAGTTTGGCGAAAACTCCGCCCCATACAGTATCCCAGCAGTGTACCCAGATATTCTGCCATGTACTGCCTGTGGTTTCCATTATACGCTTTACATATCCTGTGTATTTGTAACCGCCTGTTTCGGTTACTTCCGATGTATCTACCGATACGATATGATCTATATATTCTTCATTTCCTGTGCATATATTGAGCCATACTGCAGCCCATGCAAGTTCATCATAGTCGTAGCTTGATGTATAAAATCCGCCGTCATAGCCAAGACTAAGTACCTCATTGCTGTCATCAGCTTCCTTATGAGTTTCTCTTGCAAAATCATAGAGAGCAATGGCTTTTTCAAGACTTTCTTCAGCATATTCGGGTTCTGTATCTTTGAAGTTGAGATAATTTATAGCCAGAGAAGCGGCAGCACCTGCACACATATCCGAAGCCGGTGTTTCTACTGTAGCGAAGTATGCAGGTCTTGCGAAGTTAAGAAGCATTTTTGAATCCTGAAGTTCAGGCGGACACCAGTAGTTATGGTCGTTGTTACCTTCGCCTACCTGATAACAGAAGGCAAGAACCTTTCCGTCTTCGTCAAGATATGTTCCTTTCATATAAAAATCATTGAACCAATGGAGTACGTCTTCCATATGTTCCTGTGTGCCCGTATCCTTGTATGCATCACGGAATTCATAATATCCCCATCCAAGAGTTGAGGCTGCGTATGAACCTGGTAGGCCGAATTTAACATGGTCACCTGCATCGTGAAATCCGCCTCCGCAGTCCATAAATCCATCTCCGTCAGGGTCAAGTATATCTTTGTACTCGTCTATAAATTCCTGAGACAGATTTGTACCGTATCTTGCGTCTGCACCTTCTTCATCAATTGGCTGGAGCGGTATATTGTAGTCTTCGGTATGACAGTCACCACGCCATTCCAGTTTTTTTGCTTTTTCACCTGTTTTGGGATCTTTGTCATATCCGCACATATTTGCGTCGTAGAAATAAAGCACATACTGAAGTGCTTTGGCAAAGTTTACTTCTACGTCATCATACGAAAATGAATCAGGGTCGGGGAATTTGATTTCATCTTCAAAAATTTCAGGTGGTTTTTCACCTGCATCGGCAAATGCGATATGAGCAGTAACATTGCTCATCATTGAGATACTGAGAACACCTGCGACAATGTGTTTCCAGAGTTTCGAACTTTTCATGATCCACTACCTTTCTGAAGAGTTGAATTGGGGTTGATATTCATATACCGTTAAAAGTGTATGAATGCATATATATTAAGTATACTATGAATGTAATGGATTTCACAATGCAAAAAGTGCGGATTGTCGCTTGAAAAGTACACAAATTTTTTAACTGATTTATAGTCATTGTTTATATACCCGATAATTAATTTCGTTGACATTCGGATATTTTGTAGTTATAATTAGGTTATATCAAATATGAAGGAGTTTTGAATAATGAGCAGAGAGCGGTTAGGCAGTCGCCTGGGCTTTATTTTACTGAGTGCGGGCTGTGCAATTGGTATAGGAAATGTGTGGAAGTTTCCGTATATGGTAGGGCAGAACGGTGGCGGACTTTTTGTACTTATTTATCTGTTTTTTCTGATAGTCCTTGGTGTTCCTGTAATGACGATGGAATTTTCGCTTGGACGTGCAAGTCAGAAAAGCCCTGCAAAAATGTATCAGGAACTTGAACCGCAGGGAAGTAAATGGCATTTTCATGGAATAGCGGCTGTAATAGGAAACTATATTCTTATGATGTTTTATACTACGGTGTGTGGCTGGATGTTGCGGTATTTTGTTGACACTGCAAAAGGTGACTTTGTCGGACTTGATTCTTCAGGAGTAGGACAGCATTTTGAAACAATGCTCAGTCAGGCAGGTATGCAGGTTCTGTTTATGGGGATATCTGTAGCGATAGGGTTTGTTGTCTGTTCGATAGGTCTTCAGAACGGACTTGAAAAAATCACAAAAATAATGATGATAGTTTTGCTTGTGATAATGATAGTTCTTGCGGTAAACAGCATTTTTATGGACGGCGGAGAAGAGGGACTGAAATTTTATCTTCTGCCTGACGTAAACCGTATAAAAGAGATCGGAATAGCAAATGTGGTCGTAGCAGCGATGAATCAGGCATTTTTTACGCTGAGTCTCGGAATGGGAGCTATGGCGATATTCGGAAGCTATATTGAGAAAAAGCGTACACTTATGGGTGAGGCTGTAAGTGTTGCCTTGCTTGATACATTTGTGGCTGTAGCGTCGGGACTTATAATTTTTCCTGCTTGCTTTGCCTATAATGTTGAGGTAAACAGCGGTCCGAGTCTTATATTTATTACGCTTCCGAATATTTTTAATAATATACCGCTCGGAAGACTGTGGGGAAGTTTGTTCTTTGTTTTCATGAGTTTTGCGGCACTTTCAACAGTTCTTACTGTATTTGAGGGAATACTGGCATGTACTATGGATCTTTTTGACTGGAGCAGAAAAAAATCTTGTATGATAAACGGAATACTCATGTTTCTGCTTTCTCTGCCATGTGCGCTTGGTTTTAACGTTTTAAGTGGTTTTAAACCTTTCGGAGAAGGAACTTCTGTTCTTGATCTTGAGGATTTTATCGTAAGCAATCTCATTCTTCCGATAGGCTCGCTGATGTTTATTTTATTCTGTACCTCGAAAAAAGGATGGGGCTGGGATAAATTTATGACTGAAGCCAATACAGGAAAAGGAATAAAGATAAAAAACGGTATGCGTTTTTATATGAGTTATATTCTGCCTGTGATCATAGTTGCTCTGTTTTTTGTAAGTATGTATAACTTCTTTAAAGGTTAATAGAAAATAAGAAAAGTGTAGCGGTGCACATGCAATGCTACACTTTTTGATTATGTTATTTTTTATAACGGATTTTTTCTACCATCAGTTTATAACTTGCTTTTTTGTAGATTATAAAAGGAATGAGCCCCAGAATCCATAAGCCCGGAAGGCATATATACACTGCTAAAAGATTCCATGGGGTTATAATTATAGATGCTGTCATCATGTATAGAGTAAAAAAAATACCACCAAATACTATGTACATAACAAAATGTATATTATTTATTTTCTTAGAATATGACCATAGAACAGTCAGAATCAGATCCAGTAAAATTACCGGTATTATAATGTGAAAATAAGGATTAGATCCGCTATATATACGTAAAAGATTTGATTTTTCATCTGAATATAAGGTAGCAAGGTTAAGCGTCAGCAGTGCTGTTTGAGCAATACGAAATATTATAGAAAAATTTATAGCTGTTTGTGCTGATTTTATAGATTCAGCATTTTCGATTTTGTGAATATCTGTGTTTGAATTTTCCATATCAATAACCCCTCTTGTAAATTAATATATATATATTTTAGCATATAAGTTATTTGAAATCAATAAAAAACGTGGATTTTTGTCTGGTTGTATTGTGCGGAGGCATTTTTTAGAAAATCTGTTTTGAAATTTTTTTATTTATGTTTTGTAAAAAGTATTGATTTTTAAAAAAATATATGGTATAATAATAAAAGTTTTGAGGGTGAAGAGCCCTTAGCCTCTAACATCTACTTAGTCTAGAGAGTTATCCGGAATATAGGTGTGCGGGCCCTGTGCAACGAGACACCGTGAACCATGTCAGGCGGGGAACCGAGCAGCATTAAGCGGACCGTTTTGTGTGCCGCAGCAAGCCTGCACACCTATGTTTCGGATATTTTTATTATCTTTTTTAAGGAAGGAATTCGGAATGTATACAGCTTTATACAGACGGTGGAGACCGCTTACGTTTGATGATGTGGTTTCTCAGCCACACATTACGACTACTCTGAAAAATCAGATAATAAATAATAAAACAGCTCATGCATATTTGTTTACAGGTTCAAGAGGAACAGGTAAGACAACATGTGCCAGAATTTTTGCAAAAGCTATAAACTGCGAACATTCATCAGACGGAGCACCATGCCTTGAGTGTGATATCTGTCGTGATGCAGATGATTTCGCACTGGCCGATATAATAGAAATAGATGCCGCTTCAAACAACGGCGTTGAAGATATACGTGATCTCCGTGACGGAGCAGTATTTACACCTGAAAGATGTAAATATAAAGTTTATATTATAGACGAAGTACATATGCTTTCAGTAAATGCATTCAATGCTTTACTCAAGATAATGGAAGAACCTCCGTCTTATGTGAAGTTTATACTCGCAACAACCGAGATACACAAGGTACCTGCCACTATAGCATCAAGATGTCAGCGGTACGATTTTAAACGCATCGTTGCAGATGATATCGCAAAGAGACTGCTGTATATAGCGTCACAGGAAAAAATCCTGCTTGATGACGATGCGGCTTTCCTTATAGCAAAGCTGGCTGATGGCGGAATGAGAGATGCGCTCTCACTCCTCGATCAATGCATGGCTTTTTCTGAAAACATAGATACCCGGACAGTGTCAACGGCAGCCGGAATAGCAGGAAGAGATCAGGTTTTTGGTATAATCGGTTCAATACTTGATAAAAAACCTGAAAAAGGTATCGCCTATATAGATGAGCTTTATTCAGGCTCAAAGGATATGGCACGTCTTTGTGAGGAAATTATTTTTCAGTTCAGAAATATAATGCTTATAAAAATAGATCCGGGACAGACAAGTCTTTTATCATGTATGCCCGATGAAATCGAAATTTTAAAAGAACTTGCCCAGAAGACAGACCTTCAGACTGTAATGTCATATCTTACGGATATGCAGGAGTGCAGTGAGAAGATGGTAAGGGCTATAAATAAAAGAGTAGAACTCGAAATGTGCATAATAAGACTTGCTTCGGGAATGTCTGCTAAAACAGCATCTGTTCCCGCAGATTTAAGTTCCAGACTTGACGAGATGGAAAAAATGATATCAAGAGCGGTATCGGGGAAGAGTGTATCGGCAACGTCAGCTGCCAGAACAGCTACAGCCGAATACAACAGACCGGACGAACCGCAGGTTGATTTTTCAAAACTCAATCAGAAAGATTTCAGACCGGTTCCAAACTGGGCGGAAGTACTGGAAAAATTCTCAGAAACAAATCCTGCCGTAAGTGCAAGCCTTACGGATTCGAAGGCTTTTGTAAACGGTAACGGATTGTTTATAATAGCAAATAATCCTTTCTTTATAACGCTTTTTCGTAACAAGGAACATGCTGCGATGCTCGGTGATGCAATAGAAAGTGTACTCGGAAAGAGATATGCTATAAGGGCCAAATGCAACGCTGAGGCAACTAAAGAAGAAAAAAATGCTATCAAGCTGATTGAAAAGGCTAAAAGTTCCGAGATAGAAACATCTCTCGAATAAAGCTGATTTGTCAGCAACAAATAAAATATTTTTTAAAATTTAAAAAAAGAGGAGTTAGTAAAATATGAAAGCAAGAGTACCAAAACAGAACGCCGGCGGCGGCGCACAGAATATGAACGCAATGATCAAACAGGCTCAGAAAATGCAGGACGAAATCACAAAGCTTCAGGACGACATCGAAGAACGTGAATTTACAGCAACAGCCGGTGGCGGTGCTGTAGAAGTTGTTCTTTACGGTAAAAAGGCTATCAAGTCACTCACAATCAAGCCTGATGTTGTTGACAAGGAAGATATCGAAATGCTTCAGGATCTCGTTATCAGCGCTGTAAACGAAGCAATTTCAAAGATTGAAGAAACAACAGAAGAAGAAATGTCCAAGATCACTGGTGGCGTTTCACTTCCTGGCTTATTCTAATTAAATGGCTTCATCAAACGCATTGCCTATAGTTCTTCTGGCTGAACAGTTCGCAAAACTGCCCGGTATCGGTATGAAAACGGCTCAGCGACTGGCGTACTTTGTAACATCAATGCCCGAAGATGAGGTTGTTGCTTTTTCTGAAGCGTTGCTAAACGCCAGAAGAAATATAAAACTTTGCAGTGTATGTCAGAATCTTACCGACAGAGAAGTCTGTCCGGTATGTGAAGACAACAGCCGTGATAAAAGTATTATCTGTGTTGTTGAAGGTCCTAAGGACGTAACTGCCATTGAGCGTACAGGTGAATACAAAGGTTCTTATCATGTGCTTCATGGGCTTATTTCGCCTATAGACGGAGTAACTCCTGACAAGCTTAAAATAAAGGAGCTTATTGCACGTATTCAGGCTGATTCATCTATCAAGGAAGTTATCATGGCAACAAATCCTACTGTTGAGGGCGATGCAACTGCGATGTACATTTCAAGACTCTTAAAACCGGTTGGAATAAAAGTTACAAGACTTGCATTCGGATTACCGGTAGGAGGTATTCTTGAGTATGCTGATGAGGTTACACTTTTCAGAGCGCTTGAGAACAGAAATGAGATATAATTTATATTAACAAAAATGCTCCCTGTTTTTTGCAGGGAGCATTAAATTTATTCTTTAATATCAAAAAATTTCATAGCTGTTTTACAAGTAACATCAAGCATTTCCTGTGGGGAAATGCCTTTTATTTCGGCTGCTTTTTTTGCGATCTCGGTTATCATTGAACTGTCACAACGTTTGCCTCTGTACGGAACAGGCGCCATAAATGGGCAGTCTGTTTCAAGCATAAGACGGTCAAGCGGAATAACTTCAAGTGCTTCAAGCGCTTTTCTTGCGTTTTTAAAGGTTATAACACCTGTAAAACTGATGTGAAGTCCCATTTCAACAAGTTCACGTGCAGTCTGTGCAGAACCGCTGAAACAATGTACAACGCCTTTTTTTGGTGTATGATTTCTTAAAATGTCAAGAGTATCTTTTGTAGCATCTCTTGAATGTATTATCACAGGCAGATCGGTTTTTTGAGCAAGTATAAGCTGATTTGTGAAAACTTCTTTCATAAGAGAAGCGTCATAATCTTCATAGTGGTAGTCGAGTCCGATTTCGCCTATGGCTTTTATCTTGTCTTTGTTTTCAACAATTATCTTTTCGATCTGTTGAATATAATCAGATGGGATATTTCCGACACATTCAGGGTGAACACCGGCTGCACTGTATACAAAAGGGTAGTTTCTGCTTATTGAGAGTGCTTTTTTTGTATCTTCTATATCAGAAACAGAAAGCATTATGTACTTTACACCGTTTTTATGTATCGCAGTAATGAGTTCGTCTCTGTCATCATCAAAACTTTCTTCTGTGTAGTGTGCATGGGTGTCAAATATATTTTCTAACATGGTGCATTGCCTTTCGTAAAAATACTATATTCCGAGTTCTTCCTGTATTTCTTCTAAAAACTGTTTGTCAACTTTAAGACCTGCATCTGTTTTTTCTCCGGTCGGAATTCTGTATGATGCTTTGAACTGGTTTGAGTTGAATATATATTCTATAGCGTCTTTCTGATTTTCGTAGTCTATGGAGGTAATGTCGGTCTGAACCAGATTTATAAGACTGTTGAAAGTATAGTCAAGTGCATCTGAAAATCTGCTTCCTGTAGTCTGAGAGATCATTTCGGATAAAACACTGCCTGTTGTTACTGTTCTTGCATCTTCGGCAAATTTTTTGTTTGAAATGAGTTTTAAAATAAATTCACTGCTTAAATACTGTGTTCCTTCGTTAAGCCCTCTGAGACCGTCAGGAACGTTGTAGTTTACTCCGCCAAATGCGTCACATACAAGTGTGAATGCTTTGTCGTTGAGTTTCATATAACGCTGTATGTCGATGTCGAGAGTTTTTTCTATTGCCGCCTGAAGTTCGATAACTCCGCCTTGTTTATAGATCTCTGACATTTTTTTATTTCCGCACAGCATATCATTTGATACAGGAATAAAAATAAAACTTTTGTTTACAGCAGATGTTCTGAGTACAGCATAGGAGTCTCTGAGAGAATTGTCGTCTGTATCGTATACAAAGAGTATGGTAGTATCGTTTTCTACTGTCGGTGTAAAAATAAGAGAATTCTTTTTGGCTTCATTTGCTTCCTTGTTTTCAAGAAGCTTGCTGTATATTTTGGAAACCGGCAGTCCAACTAAGATCAGAGTGACGATCATACTGGCGAGAAAAGGTATCGCTACACTTTCCTTTTTTCTTTTTTTAAACATAAACATGTTGAGTTTCCTCCTGAAAAGATAGATTTTAAAATATTAATGGTGCGTAGAGTCAGGTAAAAGCTTGTTTTTTAATATTAACATTATTAACATTCATACTTTCAACAGTGTGTTGAAAACATTGTGGATAAGTTGAAGAAATAATGTTGAAAACTTTTTTTAAATATCCGCTATACAAAATAATCATTAAGTAGTATAATTATATTTGTATCGTAGCTTAATTTACAGAAATGGATATATCAAAGTGTAAGCTGTGTATATTCCATATCATATACGATATCGGACAAATCAGTTATATCGGTTCTTATCCCTTTTTTTCGGGCGTAGTTTATAGTCTGACCTGTTCCGCTTCTGTAGTTTTTTACAAAGGCTATCAGCATACCGGAATTATCTATCATATATTTGTTGCGTATCATGTAGCAGTTCTTTTTATATGTTTGTGATGTGCAAATGACATCATCGGCCAGTGCTATCACTTTATCATAGATAAATCTGTCTGCAAGCGGAAAGTTACTGCCCTGATTTTCTATGGGTTTTACGCATATAAGTTCTATCCGGGCATTTTTACAGCGATGTTCCAGCACACATTCTGCCGCCCACAGATCTATCCCTCGTGCAACTCCTGAAAGAAAACGTGTATAACCCTCGTTTATGCAGTTTTCAATTTTGCGGTTTATAAGTTCTTTTATAAACCTGGTTTCTTTTTCGGAGCTGTCACCTTTTCCGGGTAGCTTTTCCGGGCGATGTCCTGAGAAACATACAGTTTTGTTTATCACATTTTGTCCCCCTTAAACTTTTGTTATCTCTAAATTATTATTTTAACATATTAATGACTAAATATCAAGACAAGGAGATGTTTTCTTTTGAAAAATCATAAAAGAGCATGGGCAGAAATCAATCTTACCAGGCTTGAAAATAATATAAACACCATAAAATCCACGCTTTCTCCATGTACTGAGCTTATGGCAGTAGTAAAGGCTGACGCATATGGTCATGGTGAAAAAGAAGTCTTAAAAAAGTTAAATGAAATAGGAATAAAATATTTTGCGGTTTCAAATCTTGATGAAGCGATAAGCGTCAGAAATGTATGTCCTTCTCAGGAGATACTTATACTTGGATATACACCTCCCGAATATGCCGATGAAATAATAAAATACAATATCATTCAGTGCATCGTATCGGAGGAATATGCTGTTCTTCTCGGTAAAAATGCACCGTCAGAAGTAAGATGCCATATAAAAATAGATACCGGAATGGGCAGAATAGGTCTTAAACATGAAACTCCGTCTGAATGTTGTGAGCAGATCCTGCGTATAATGAATATAGAAAATATCAGAACAGAAGGTATCTTTACTCATTTTGCAGTAGCAGACAGCGACGCTGAGGAAAATATAAAGTTTACTAAAAATCAGGCCGGGTTTATAAAATCGGTTTATGAAGAGCTGACAAAACATGATATCAGACTTCCGCATATACATTTTCTCAACAGTGCAGGAACAGGATATCATTATGACAGTGCAAGTACGCTTGCCAGAGTAGGTATAACGATGTACGGACTTCATCCGAATTATCCGATGCCTCTGCCGTATGAAGTACAGCCTGTAATGGAATTCAAAGCAGTTATTTCAGAAGTAAAAACTATAAATAAAGGCGACAGTGTAAGTTACGGAAGAACATATACAGCTGACGGTCCTGTACGTATAGCAACTGTGACAGTAGGATATGCTGACGGTTATTCACGACTTTTGTCATCTGTCGGAAAGGTACTTGTAAAAGGAAAACGATGTGATATAGTCGGACGTATATGTATGGATCAGATGATGATCGATGTTACTGACGTAGATGTAAAAGCCGGCGATGTTGTAACGCTGATAGGAACTGACGGAAATGACGCTATTACAGCAGATGAACTGGCGTCATGGTATGGTACTATAGGATATGAAGTGGTATGTGGTATTTCAAAGCGTGTACCAAGAATATACTGTGAGTAGTACCTTAACATTGTTTTTCTGAAAAGAACAGTCGTATTTGCTAAAAACACACATTTTAGTTTTGGTAATTTCATCTTTTATTCCTATTGATTTATCGGGCAAAGTCTAATATAATTAATAGTGTACTAATATTATGTAAGGAAGTATTTATCTATGAGTGTTAAAGTTGTTAAATTTGGTGGCAGCAGTCTTGCAGATGCTAACCAGTTCAGAAAAGTTGCAGATATAATAAAAGCAGACCCTGAAAGAAAGTTTGTAGTTCCTTCAGCACCCGGTAAGAGATACAGTGATGATATAAAAGTTACTGATATGCTCTACAGCTGTTATGAACTTTCTGCAAGCGGAAAGAGTATTTCAGAGCAGTTTGAAAAAATAAAAGAACGTTACAACGGAATAATAAGCGATCTTGGAATAGAACTCAGTCTTCAGAAAGAGTTTGATGAAATAGAATACTGTCTCAAGGCAAAGAGTGGTCGTGACTACGCTGCAAGCCGTGGTGAATACCTCAACGGTATCATTCTCGCAAATTATCTTGGTTTTGAATTTGTAGATGCTGCTGAAGTTATTTTCTTTGATGATAACGGTGCATTTATGCTCGACAAGACAATCGAAGCTATAAGAGAAAGAGTAAAGGACCTTGAAAATGTTGTTATCCCGGGATTTTACGGTATAACACTTAACGGTACTATAAAGACATTCTCAAGAGGTGGTTCAGACGTAACAGGTTCTATCGTTGCCCGTGCAGTACGTGCAAAAATATATGAAAACTGGACAGACGTTTCAGGCTTCCTCGTTGCTGACCCAAGAATAGTTGATAACGCAAAGGTTATAAAGACTATCACTTATAAGGAACTCAGAGAGCTTTCATATATGGGCGCTACAGTTCTTCACGAAGATGCTATCTTCCCTGTAAGAACAGCAGGTATCCCGATAAATATCAGAAATACAAATGATCCTTCAGCTGAAGGTACAATGATCGTTTCAGAAGAAACAGGCGAAGAAATAAACAAGACTACTATCACAGGTATAGCAGGTAAAAAAGGTTTCTGTGCTATCAATATAGAAAAAGCTATGATGAACGGTGAAATAGGTTTTGTAAAGAAGATACTTGATATCCTCTACAAAAACAACCTTTCGTTTGAACATATTCCTTCAGGTATAGATACTATGACAATAGTACTCAGTTCTGCATCACTTGAAGGCAAGGAAGAAGCTGTTATTTCACAGATAAGAAAAGAGATCCAGCCTGATCACCTTGAAGTTGAACACAATATCGCACTTCTTGCAGTTGTTGGTCGTGGAATGTACAAGACAAGAGGTACAGCAGCACGTGTATTCGCAGCACTTTCACACGCAAGAATCAACATCAAGATGATAGACCAGGGTTCAAGTGAGCTTAATATCATCGTTGGTATAGGCGAAAGCGATTTTGAAGACGCTATCAGATGCATTTACAATATGTTTATTGAAGCTGAATAATATTTATTATCACGTATGCCGACCGGCAGGGAGTATATCTCTTCCGGCGGCATTTTCGTATTAAAAAGAGGGGGATTAAATTTTATGATAGACGAATGGAGTTTGCTGACAAGAATGGCAATTGCAGTAGCGTGCGGTGCTGCTATAGGATTTGAACGAAATCAGAGACAGAAGGAAGCAGGAATGCGTACACATATTATGGTCACACTCGGAGCTACTATAATTGTTCTGGTTTCAAAGTACGGATTTCTCGATGTTGCAGGTGACCCCGGAATAAATGTTGATGTATCCAGAATGGCGTCAAATATAGTAACGGGTGTCAGCTTTTTAGGAGCAGGAGTCATATTTTTAAGAGGCGCTTTTGTAAAAGGCCTTACAACAGCCGCCGGAATATGGACAACAGCAGGTATAGGGTGTGCGATCGGTGCAGGAATGTATGTTATAGGTATAAGTGCTACTGTGATGATAATTATTATTCAGATAATCCTTCACCTTCTTATTCCGGGACCTGAAAACACTCCTACCATAGATATAACAATGAAAATGATGAGAAACAGTGTTGCTATGGAAAGCCTTAAAGAAAAATTCAAAAAGGAAAATGTAGTTATAATGAGTACAGGTATAACTGCAAATTCTGACGGCTCTATGCAAGTGGAAATGGTCGTGAGAATGTCCAAAAAAATATCTTTTGAAAAGATACTTTCAATATTGGAAAGTGATGAACAAATCACGGAATTTTCGCTACAGGCATAATAGACAAAAATCTCTTTTCCCCTTGAATTAAATATTGCTATGTGTTAAAATTAAAGTAGGTTAGGCAATATTTTTAAGTGATTAGGTTTTTAAGTGATTAGGAAAGAGGTTTTGCAATGTCAAAGGTTAAGAAAAATTTATCGATTATCATGGCGCTGGTACTTACAGGTTCGCTTATAGGAAATACTGTATATGCACTCGCCGATCCTGATGGAAACGGGGTTTTAAATGCCGATGATTTCTTTCATCTGGTATCTGTTTTCCACGGAAAGCAGGAAAGTTCATCAGGTGATGATGTGAATGGGGATGGAGTAGTCAATATTATGGACGCAGTAACACTTAAATCAGAAATACTAGAAAACGATTCCACAGGAAATGAAGTTACCGACGGAAAATATCCTGCAACAGAGCAGTATGTAAAACTTATCGGAAGAACGCTTCACAAAAACGATGTAACATGGCTTGTTCACAGCGGTGCGGCAGCAGAATTTACTGTTACTGCAAGCAAAGCATCGGTTACTCTTGCAGGTGATGGTTGTGTACATTCAGAAGAAAAATACAGACCGAGATATGCTGTTTTTGTTGACGGTGAACTTATCGAAGATAAGGTTTTAGATACTGAGGAAAAAGAAATCGAGCTGTTTTCGGGAAGTACAAAGCGTACAGCTACAGTAAAGGTTATTCATCTTTCTGAGGCCAATAACGGAGCTATCGGTGTAAAGAGTATAAATGCCGGTACCGGTTCTTCGGTAAAACCGACACCAGATAAAAAATATCTTGTTGAGTTTATAGGTGACTCCATTACTTGTGGATATGGCGTAGAAGCCAAGTCAAACGGAGACCAGTTCTCAACTTCTACTGAAAACTTTATGAAATCATATGCATATCTTGCAGCAGAGCAGATAGGTGTTGATTATAGTGCTGTATCGTACAGCGGATATGGTGTAACTTCGGGATATACATCAGATGCACAGAACAGGGATCAGCTTGTGCCTGACTATTATAACTATGTCGGAAGACTTGATGATTACAAGGTAGCATGGGATTTTGACCGCAGACAGCCTGACGCAGTTGTTATAAACTTAGGTACAAATGATTCATCATATGTAAGCAAAGATGTAGAAGGACGCTCGGCAGACTTTGAAAAAGATTATTATGATTTTCTTACTCAGGTAAGAGAGAAAAATCCTGATGCGGCTATTGTATGTACAGTAGGTACGATGGGTGGCGATGAAGTATATGCTATTATCGAAAAAACAGTTGAAAAATACATATCTCAGACAGGTGACAAGAAAATATCTTACTTCCACTCAACAGTACAGAATCCTGCAAACGGATACGGTGCTGACTGGCATCCATCTGAAAAGACACAGCAACTTAGTGCTTATGTAATGGCAGATAAACTTTGCGATGCTCTTGGCATTCCTTCTGACAAGATAGGTCTTAATGCTGTAGAGGAAGCTGAATATGAAATGATACAGAACAAGGACAATGGTGTAAATGCCTCCAGTTATCTCGGATATGACAAATCATTCTGGATAAACAGCGTTACAGCCGGAAAGGAACTTGACGATCTGCAGGCTTATATTGCTCCGCTTGATCTCAATCCGGGAGGAAAATTCGTACTTTCATTTGATTACAGCGGTTCTGTTTCAGAGTTCTCAGTAAAAATACAGCAGAACTATGGCGAAAAGGAAGTTTACTTCAGTGATATCGTAAAAGCAGGCAGTGGTACTGATAAAAAGCAGTACAGCGCAGAAATAACACTTGACCAGAATGATGATAACTGTGCTCTTGTAATAGGCATAGGCGGTCAGGACAACAGTCAGATGACGCTTTCAAATGTTTCACTTATGAAGGTGAGCAACTGATAAATAATAAATAAATACAAATAAGAACCGTACACCGTTTCATGTGGGATATTTCAGAAACGGTGTACGGTTTTTGGGGGTTTTAGTTTCAAAAGCTTTTTTACGATCAGTATAAAAATTTTTTCTGGTATTTAAAGATTTATTCGTCATTTTCAAAAAGAACTCGCATATAATTACTTTTACCATAAAGAATTCTGTCGATATATATATCAAGTTTGTTTATACGATAAAATGCCATGTAGTTTCCATGGATTATGTAACGGTATCCACTGTTAAGTCCTGATGTGAAATAAAGAGATGTACCCATTTGAGGGTGATCTGCGAGCATATCTACAGAATCTATAATGCCATCAACTGTATTTTGTGCAGCAGCAGGATCGCATAAAGTTTCAGATATATATTTCCAGATTTCATCAAGGTCATTAAGTGCAAGAGGAGAATAATGTATTTCAGCCATTTGATTTTCTCCTGAAATGTTCTTTTATATCATCTGATGACAGCCAGCCTTGTTCTTCTCCTGCTTTTCTGCCTTTATCGAGTTCGCACATCAAACTGAGAGCTGCCTTTGTTTTTTCGTATTCTTCTTGTTCTGCAATGTCAACAATAGCATAACAACCTCTGCCGTTTTTAGTGAGGTAAACAGGTGAGCCGAAAGCAACGTCCTGCAAAACAGCTGAGTAGTTTCTTAAATCTGAAACAGGTTTAATATTCGGCATAAAAACACGTCCTTTCTTCTATGTTACTTTTATTATAACCGATTTTTTGTGTGAAAGTCAATGTTTTATTTTATGATAAATTTATCTTAAAATTAGTCGGATACATGCCGAATTTCAGAAAGTACGTTAATATTTAATACTAAAAAACCGTACACCGTTTCTGTGGGATATTTCAGAAACGGTGTACGGTTTTTGTGGTTTTAGCTTTCGGAAACTATTTTTACGAGTTCTGCAAATTCCTGTTTGTACTTGTCGTCGCTTGTACAATCAAGACTGTAGAGAGTGTTTAAGATGTCATTATATGTAATATTACCTGAATATTTGCTTTCACGCAAGAGCATACCAAATTCGGCAACACATGATGCAAACTGCATATTTTCGGTTGGGAAGTCCGTTATGTGGTCTTTGCCGACAGGGAACTTCAGTATACTGCTTTCGTCAGAATCGGGTTCTTTGTAGCTTACGCTTACTGTAAGCCATTCGTCTGTAAATTCTGATGCCGGTATTGTTTCTTCTGTCACTTCCGGTTGATATTTTAGTGGGATCTCATTACCAACGGGAGTTATTTCATAGAGTGCGGTTACAGTGTGTCCTGAACCTATTTCTCCGGCATCTTTTGTGTCATCGTAAAAATCCTGGTCGTTCATAAGTCTGTTTTCGTATCCTACAAGGCGATATTCGGATACGTACTGAGGGTTGAATTCTACCTGAAATTTTACGTCTTTGGCTATTGTGAAGAGTGTTCCGCCCATTTCTTCAACAAGAGTTTTACGGGCTTCTGAAATGCTGTCAATATAAGCATAGTTTCCGTTGCCATTGTCTGCGAGAGTTTCCATTTTGTTATCCTTTATATTTCCGGTGCCAAATCCGAGAACTGAGAGATATACGCCTGTTTCTCTTTTTTCTGTAATGAGCTTTTCAAGTTCGTCAACCGAAGAAACGCCTACGTTAAGATCACCGTCGGTTGCAAGGATAACTCTGTTATTACCTCCTTTTATAAAATATTTTTCTGCCAGTTCGTATGCTGTCTGTATGCCTGCCGCGCCGTTCGTAGAACCGCCTGCTTCAAGTGAATAAAGTGCAGAAGAAATCTCCTCATAATCATTTCCGGGAGTCCCAGTCAGTAAAACAGCGTCATTTCCGGCATATGTTACGATTGAAACTCTGTCGTTTTCTGTGAGATTTTCGGCAAGCATACAGAATGCTTCAACCATGAGCGGAAGTTTGTCTTCCGAATACATTGAGCCGGATACATCGAGCAGAAATACTATATTTGACGGAATACGGTCAGTTTCTATTTCCTTACCTTTTACTCCGATTGAAAGCAGTTTGTTACTTGTGTTCCACGGACATTCTGACATTTCTGTTGTTACAGAAAAGGCATCATCTGTCGGTGGTGCGTAGTTATAGTCAAAATAGTTTATCATTTCTTCTATTCTGACAGCGTTTTTGTCAGTGACTGTGCCGTAATCAGTTATCATTCTTCTGATATTGGCATATGAAGCTGTATCAACATCTGAGGAGAAAGTGGAGAGTGGATTTGTACTTACAGATCTGAAATCATTTTCGGTGATTTCTGAATACTCTTCAGTATTTGTGATTGTACTGTTGTTTGCAATAAAACCGTCTGCTGTTTCTTCTGTAGCATAATCATAAGCTATACTGCTGTCAGATTTTATAGAGTTTGTATAACTCATTTCCTGGGACATTTCGTCTCCGCATGAAGTAAATGATGAGATTATAAGGGTTGATATAAGAGTGCATTTTAAAATATTCTTTTTCATAGTAAAACATCCTTTCGTATATGTAAATATGTTTGATTTCTTTCTATGGTTAAATTATAATATTTGCAACTTTAAAAATCAATAAAATATGCAAATTGTATATAGTTTGATGCTGGATTGTATTTCAGAGTTAATTTCTATGTAATATTTTTTAAGTGATTTAGCTTTGCTGTAATTTTTGTGATATATAATTTTCCTGAGTGTAATTAAATTCAGAATGAAAAAGCGTAAATAAATATTACAACATAAATTTGTATACAGTAGAAAAAATATAAACCGTATGCCGTTTCCGGTGGGATATTTCAGAAACAGTATACGGTTTATTTCAGGGGTTAATTTTCAGAAACTATTTTCACAAGTTCTGTAAATTCTTTTTTGTACTTGTCGTTGCTTGTGCAATCAAGCCCTTCAAGAGTAGTCAGAATATCGTCATATGTAATATTTCCTGCATATTCGCTTTCACGCAAGAGCATACCAAATTCGGCAACACATGATGCAAACTGCATATTTTCAGACGGGAAGTCTGTGATGTGGTCTTTGCCGACAGGGAACTTCAGTATACTGCTTTCGTCAGAGTCAGGTTCTTTGTAGCTTACGCTTACTGTGAGCCATTCGTCTGTAAATTCTGATGTCGGTGCGGTTTCGTCTGCCTGATATTTGAGCGGTAGTTCACTGTCAACAGGAACAATTTCATAAAGTGCGGTTACTGTATGTCCTGAACCTATTTCTCCGGCATCTTTGGTGTCATCGTAAAAATCCTGGTCGTTCATGAGTCTGTTTTCGTATCCTACAAGACGGTATTCGGATACGTACTGAGGATTGAACTCTACCTGAAATTTTACGTCCTTTGCTATTGTGAAGAGTGTTCCGCCCATTTCTTCGACAAGAGTTTTACGGGCTTCTGAAATGCTGTCAATGTAAGCATAGTTTCCGTTGCCGTTGTCTGCGAGAGTTTCCATTCTGTTATCCTTTATATTTCCGGTGCCAAATCCGAGAACTGAGAGATATACACCTGATTCTCTTTTTTCTGTAATAAGTTCTTCAAGTTCTTCGACAGAAGAAACACCTACGTTAAGGTCACCGTCAGTTGCGAGGATAACTCTGTTATTACCTCCTTTTATAAAATATTTTTCTGCAAGTTCGTATGCGGTATTTATACCTGCTGCGCCGTTTGTAGAACCGCTTGCTTCAAGAGAATGAAGTACAGAGGAAATTTCTGCATATTCATTTCCCAGAGTTCCTGTAAGTAAAACGGCGTCACCTCCTGCATATGTTACAATTGAAACTCTGTCGTTTTCATTAAGATTTTCAGTAAGCATACAGAACGCCTCAACCATAAGCGGAAGTTTATCATCTGAATACATAGACCCCGATACGTCAAGCAGAAATACTATATTTGACGGAATACGGTCAGTTTCTATTTCCTTGCCTTTTACTCCTATCGAAAGCAGTTTATTACCGGTGTTCCACGGACATTCTGACATTTCTGTTGTTACAGAAAAAGCATCATCTGTCGGTGGTGCGTAGTTATAGTCAAAATAGTTTATCATTTCTTCTATTCTTATTGCATTTGCATCATAGACAAAACCATAATCATTGATCATTCTTCTTATAGTTGAATATGACGCAGTGTCAACATCTGAAGAAAAAGTAGAGAGCGGGTTTGCCAAAACGGATTTGAAAGTATTTTCTATAAATTCTGAGTATTCTTCATTGTAACCATAATAGTCATAAGAACTATCAGGACTTGTTGAATATGATATGTCACTGTCATTAGCACTCGTTGAATATGACGCACCGTCATCATACTCAGGTTCTTCCTCATAGCTTGGGGAATTATCATAAGATTCATCAGATTTACTCATCTCTGATTTGGATTCATCACTATATGTATCTTCAGATTTAGAATCATAAGAATGTGATGGTTCTATTCGTGACAAACCGTTTGCTACAGAATTTTTTGCCTCATCACCACATGAAGTAAAAGCTGAGATTAAAAGAGTTGATATAAGTATGCATTTTAAAATATTATTTTTCATAATATAACCATCCTTTCAAGTATGTAAAAATAATTGATTTGTTTCTATGGTTAAATTATAATATTTGCAACTTTAAAAATCAATAAAATATGCAAATTGTATATAGTTTGATGTTGGATTGTATTTCAGAGTTAATTTTTATGTAATATTTTTTAAGTGATTTAGTTTGACTGTAATTTTTTTGATATAAAATTTTCCTGAGTGTAATATACTCTTTTGTGAAAATGCTTGATTGTATGAGTTGAATAATGTTATAATATGTACAGAATATTTTATTGTTCTTAAAGGAAAGTAATGAGGAGAGAAATTATTATGAGAAAAAAATCACGCACTTTCTGGGTAGTTATTATACTGCTTATACTGACATTTCTTATGTGGCTTATGACACTTTCGCCGTCTGTCTGTGACTGGTATACCGATAATATATACCGTTATATCGCTGATGGTATAGGATTTGTAAGTGCCCTTGTCCCGTTTGCAATCGGAGAAATAATGATGTATCTTGGTGTAGTTTTAGTTGTTCTGTCCGTTGTATTTCTTATTCTTCTGATATTTTTACGTAAAAAACAGAAATACCGTAGTTTCTGTAAAGGTTTCTATAAAGCACTGCTGGTTGCTTTTACGGCTCTTGTGTTTGTATATATGCCTACATGGTATGTACCTTTTTGCGGAACCGTGCTTGGAAAAGGCGAATCTGAGCAGAGAAAGGTATATAAAGATGAAGAAGTTATGGCACTTTATACTTATATTGTAAAAGGTGCAAATCAGGCTGCAGAAGAAATAGAAATTTCACAAGACGGCAAAGTTACGTTTCCGACAAAAGAAGAGTATATGGAACTGATAGAAACGGCTATGCGTGATTCATCTGACGAGTTTTCAAGACTTGATAAATATTATCCGGAGTTAAAGGTAGCTTTTTGTTCTGATATTCTTGAAAGAATGAATATCGGAGGATATACATATCCTTTTACAATGGAAATGACATATTCAAAATACGTCGGACCGCTTCATATGCCTGTATTGTTATCACATGAAATGTGTCATCATATGGGATACTACAAGGAAAGTGAAGCTAATTTTATTTCGCAGCTTACACTTAGCAGAAGCGAAAATCCTTATCTTCGTTTATCGGCTTTTCTTTCTATGTATGACTGGATTTATAGTGATTACTGGACTATAACTGATAGAATACATGCTGAACTTGAAAATAATGGTTCAATTCCATCTTTTGATTATATCATGAGCTTACCAAAAGAAGAACGAAAAAAAGCCTTTGAATTACGAGAACAGGTGTTTATTGAATTGTTTGGAGAAATTGTGTATTTAAGTGAAAAAGTATATATGATAGATAATCAATCTGATGAAATAGAAGAACAGGTATACGAAAGCGATTCACATCCTATTGATAATCTGCCTTCTGTAAATGAAGCTATAGAAACAACGGCTGATTTTGGCTGGAAGACGCAGGCGGATATTCTCAAAGAAAATAATTATGACGGAGTTGTTCTGTTGTTGTTGCAGTATTTTGAAGGGAAACTCTATTGATGATGTACTTTTGATATTTAAATTTCGTAAATTAATAGCCATCACTTCAAGTGGTGGCTTGTTTTTTGCTTTATAATAAAAAAAGCACAGTTTTTCACTGTGCAATTTCATTTATAAAAAATTCATTCAGTAAGTCCCAGCTTTTATATTCTCTTCTCTGAAGACTTTCCATTACCTTGTCGATCTCTTCAATATGCTGACGCAAAAACTCATCAATATCCCTGACCGGTGCTATTTCTGCCTTTTCGGGATTATTCATTTTTATATCGAGAAGGTAGTCGAGTGAGGGAAGGAGATTATCGGGGAGCATTGTTTTTGTGAGTTCGCTAAACAGAACAGGTGGAGGAGTCTGGTGTTCGAGTACCCATAGACAAGCAAGAACAGGTCTTAAAGCATAGAAATATTTTTTTGGGTGTATTTTTTCACCTGACAGATATATCTTCATATTATTACGGGCTGTATTCAAATAATGATATACAGTGTTTTTTACGGAAAAATATTCATTTAAAACAGGTTTTATTTTATCGGTAAAATCTGTTTTGTAATAGCATAAAGGAGAGTTTATCCATTCAAATAATGTAGGATTTGATTTAAAAAGAAGTTTCAGAGTCTTATCAAGGTCCCAGCCGTTTACATCCCATGTATCATCAACCGGAAGCTCTATTACATCACGGTCTGTATTTAGTTTCAGATATTCATTTTTCGGACGTTTGTAGATAAATCTTACATCAAAGTCACTGTCAGGCGAAGCAAATCCCCACGCTCTGCTACCTGATTCTACTGCAAGAAGAATGGTTACATTGTATTCTTTTTCGATTTCATGAAGTTTTTTTGGAACAAGTATGTTCATTTCCTGTTGTGTCATAAAAGTGCTCCTTTTGAATTATATTGTACGATAATTGTAACACATCACACAACTAATTGCAAATTATTTATATTATTTTTTTGTGAATTTTGTTGACAAGATACTGTTAAAACGGTTATAATTTTTTTAGTATCATAAAATAATGAAACTATTATCAAAAGAATCAGGAGGACAATGATATGAATTTTTTGAAGCATTTGCAGAACATTGATGACATTATCAAAAAGGCAGAGCATGAAAAAAAGAAAGAAGAACTTTTTGGAGCTAAAAAGGAAAGTGCAGAAGAACTGTACATAAAAAGTTGCGGTGTAGACGAGGAGGACAACAAATGAATATGACAGCTGTACTCATTGCTGCTGTATCAAAGGTAGTATCACTTGATGAGCTTTATGATATAGCAGAATATTATAACTATTTCGGTGAATTTTCAGAAAAAAACCTTGATGATATTCTCGCAAAAAACAAGATATCTGAAAATCAGGCAGCACTTATTTATCACTACTGTTATCTGTACTGTAAGCTTACAATGCAGGAAACAACACCGTTAAATAAGCTTATAAAGGCATTTTCACTTCCAAATTCCATTGCTGTAAACAGTATGAATGTTATAAACAAAAAGAGAATTCAGTTTATACTTGATGAATTTGCAAGTAAAGGAAGATCGGCTCATGATATTTTCATGAACAATGAAAGTTATATAACCGATATGCTTGAACAAGCGGTAATGCAGCCACTTTATCAGGACAAGAAAATATTTACAAATATTTCTTCGAGTGAGTATGAGCATCCGACAGACAGGGCTTATCTTGACAATCTTAATACAAATAAGGTTATAGAGAAGATAATGAAACTGTACTCCGAATACAATTTTGAGCGACTTGTAACAGTACAGTACACCGGTTCAAATATACGTGTAACCGAAAAAAATCTTCCTTATCTTTATAATGCACTGAAAACCGTATGCGAGGTTCTTGACGTAAAGGAGATGCCACCGCTCTATGTGGCTCCCGGTTCACTTAATGCCTGCACTATAGGTTCGTCAAAGCCTATAATAGTTATTTCGGGAATATGTCTGAGTCTGCTTACATATGATGAACTTCTCTTTATACTCGGTCATGAAGTCGGTCATATCAAGAGTCAGCATGTGCTTTATCACTCTATAGGAAATTTTATTCCGTATATTGCCAATATAGTGGGGAACCTTACACTCGGAATAGGGGAAATAGCTGTAAAAGGTGTTGTTCTGTTACTTTACCGCTGGTACAGGATGTCTGAACTTACCGCCGACAGAGCAGGACTTCTTGCGTGTCAAAATATTGATGCCGCTATCACCGTCATGGCAAAACTGTCAGGATATCCACCGAGTCACTATGATGAAATAGATAATAAACTCTTCCTTGAACAGGCAGTAGAGTTTGAAAACTTCGATAACAATCTCTTTGATAAGCTTATGAAACTTTTCAGTGTACTCTACAAAAATCACCCATGGACAGTTATGCGTGCAAAAGAGTTGCGTACATGGTATGATAACGGTGAGTACAGCAAGATATACAACGTAAATGAAAGAAGAAAAGCCGAACGCAAACCCGATAAGATATTGTCTTCACTTTTTGATAAAGATGTATATTGTTCTCATTGCGGTAAGAGAATCTCCACTTCATCACGATTCTGTGAATACTGCGGTAAGGAAAATCTGTACAGAAAATAGTTATGGTAAATGCTTATGAAAAAAGCAGATTTAATTTATAATATTTCGATCGGAATAGCTTTAATAGGTGAATTGTTTTTTCATATAACAGACATCACATATTATATAAACGGCATAGAAAAATGGGCAGTACCATTTATGTATTCCGGAATTCTTTTTATTACAGTACTGATATCAAGAAGAATCATAAAGAAAAGAGAAACAGGGCACAATAACAGAAAATCTCTTTTAACGTTTCTGGCTTGTGCGATTTTGTTCAAAGATTGCTTTTTCCCGTTTTTATATACTGAAGAAGGAAAAGTATGCAATCCTTCGTATGACGGAAAAACTATTATCATAGAGTACGATAATCCTATACATCTGTCTACTGTAAAAATAAAACGTCCTGTTGCATTTTTATTTTCAAAAGATATCATAGATGGCGTTACTATAACTGATGGTGTCGCCGACGCAGAAATAAAATGGGCAGAAGACAGAAAAATCTATGTAAAACTTTATTGTGAGCTTAAAGAAGTATGTGTGTGTTATTGCGTTGATGAGAAATATAAAGCGGAAGAAATAACACTTGAACAATATGATTCAAAGCAAGCGATAGAAATACAGAATGTTCATTATCATGATGTACATTAAAAAACAGAGGCTGTTCGCAAAGAACAGCCTCAAATTTATTTAGTCAAGCACTATATCAGCAAAACTTCCCCTTATAGCATCTACAAGTTCTGACGGAGAAAGTTGTATCTGTGTACCTATTCTGCCACCGCTTATATAAAACAGTGAAAGGTTTTCTGCTGTATTGTGAACAACAGTAACGAACTGCTTTTTCATTCCTATAGGAGTACAGCCACCTCTCACATATCCTGTGATCTTGGTAATATCCTTAACGGCTATAAGTTCAACAGATTTTTCTCCAACGCTTTTTGCCGCCTTTTTCATATCAAGCTCAAGAAGTACAGGTATCAGAAAACAGTAGTAGTTTCCGCTTTTGCCTTGTGCTACAAGAGTTTTAAAAGTTTCCTCTTCTGGCTGTCCGAGTTTGCGTGCAACAGTGGCACCGTCAATAAACTCAGGGCAGTCGTATACTGTTATTTCGTAGTTGATCTTATTTTTATCAAGAAAACGCATTGCGTTTGTTTTTAGTTCCTTAGCCATAGTATCTCCTTGTATAACTTAAAATTTTACGGACTAATCATAACATATTTGAGTTATAAAGTCAAGGAGAAAGTACCTGTTATTCTACCTGTCTTCCAAGAAACTGAGATGCTGCCTGAATGAGTGAGATCTGCAATTCTGAAGCTGTCTTTATGTTTCCTTCTTCTAAAAATGCAACTGCACCTGTAACATCTCCTGATGATATTATCGGTGCACAGGCTATTGCAGGCTTGTCTATACCTTCAACCGGGAGAACATTGTGACTGTCACTTTCGGTCTTAAAATAATTCTTTCTGCTCTCAATGATATCTTCAAGAGCAGGAGAAACACGTCTTTCGTTAAATTCTTTCTTTGAAACACCTGAAACTGCAACAACATGATCTCTGTCGAAAATAACAACAGGACAACCTGCGAGTTTTCCCATTATATCTGCAACCTGAGTCGCATTTTCGGACATTTCACTTATAGCAGAATATTTTTTGAAGATAACTTCGCCGTCATTGCTTGTGTATATTTCGAGAGGATCTCCCTCACGTATTCTCATAGTGCGTCTGATTTCTTTAGGGATAACGACCCTTCCAAGATCGTCTATTCTTCTGACAATACCGGTAGCTTTCATTTTGAAATACCTCCATATATAACTTAATTTTTTTGAATTTTTTCTGCCTGCTTTTTTATTGTCTGCATTTTGTGTTAATAATATACAAACAAATATATAAAAAATTAAATTAAGGATTTTTCGCTTCTAAAATAAATTTTCGTAAATAATATATGCTTTACAAATTTTATACGAATGTAATCGCAATTATAAGAAAAAATATAATTTTATAAGAAAATTATGCGAAAAACTATGCGAAATTCACTTGACATTTTCTTATAAAATTCTTATAATTTAAATAGTGGGAGGCGATATTATGCTTGAGCAAGAACTTTATGAACTTGTAAAAAAAATACAATTACAACAATGTGAGAGTAATTATATAGAACTTAAAGCGGCTGCGGAGGGTTGTCCGAAAATCACAGATACGTTGTCTGCATTTTCAAATCAGCCGGGAGGCGGAAAGATTCTGTTTGGTGTAGACGAGCGACAGAATTATACGGTTTGTGGTGTCTATGATGCTGCAGATTTACAAAAAAAGATTATGGAGCAGAGTTTACAGATGGAACCGGAGGTACGTCCGCTCTGCACGGTTACTTTAATCGATGGTAAAACTGTGGTTTGTGCTGAAATTCAAGAAATTGATCACTTTTCAAAGCCATGTTTTTATAAAGGTAAAGGCAGATTAAAAGGGTCATATATACGTGTTGCAGATGGCGACAGATTAATGACAGAATATGAAGTTTACAGTTATGAAGCATTTAAACAAAAATTGCAGGACGAGTTGCGTGATGTACCAAGAGCAAAGAAAAAACATCTTATAACAACAGATTTTGCAAAATATATATTGGAACTAAAAAGTAAGAAACCTAATTTTGCAAACTTATCTGACGAAATACTTTGCGATCTGCAGGGGTTTACTAATGAGGGAACACCAACACTTGCTGGAATTATGTTGTTTTCGCTTTATCCGCAAACGTTTTTTCCACAACTTTGCATTACAGCTGTTTCTGTTCCGGGAACAGAAATGAGCGTGACAGGAGCTGTTGGAGAACGTTTTATAGATAGCAAAAAAATTGAAGGTACAATTCCTCAAATGATTGTGGATACAATGAATTTCATCCGTAAAAATATGAAAGAAGCAACTATTATTGATCCTGTAACCGGTAAAAGAACAGACCGAACAGAATATCCTATAGTTGCAATAAGAGAGCTTGTAATCAATTCACTTGTACATCGGGATTACAGCGTTCATACAGAATCTACTCCCATTACTATAAGAATGTATAGTGACAGAATGGAAATTGAAAATCCCGGAGGTTTGTATGGCCGTATGACAATTGATCGTTTGGGACAAGTATCTGCTGATACCAGAAATCCATTTATTGCAAACGCATTAGAAATTATCGGAGAAACCGAAAATCGTTATAGCGGTATTCCTACTGTCATTCACGCAATGAAGGAATATGGTCTCCCGGCACCGGTGTTTGTTGATGACCGTGGTGTATTCCGAGTGACTCTGTATAACAAAATATCTAATACGCTTGTGCCGGAAGATGATGAAACAAAAGAAATATTAGCGTTTTGTACACAGCCTAAAAGTCGTGCTGAACTGGAAATACTGTTTTCAGATCGTATGACTATCGCTTATGTCATGACAAAATATATTCATCCTTTAGTAGAAAGCGGAATGCTTCGACTGACAATTCCAGAAAAACCTAAAAGTAAAAAACAGAAGTATGTAACAGCAAAATTTTCTTGATTTCACCATAAGAAAGTAGTATAATATTTACAATAAATCAAATACATAAAGGAGTAGCGCTATGATACTCGAAAATAAGCTTGGAATAACAAATCCTGCTGAGCTTGCACGAGAGGAAGAACGTATCAGTAAGAAAAATGCCATCAGACTTTTTGAAAGTGGATATCTTGATACGTTTAAAGCAGGTACTTTTAAGACTCTTTCTGAAATACACCGTGTAATGTTTGAGGATATTTATGATTTTGCAGGGAAGATACGTAATGTAAATATCGCAAAAAGCAATTTCAGATTTGCACCTGTAATGTATCTTGAAGTTGCGCTTGATCATATTGATAAGATGCCACAGTCTAATTTTGATGAAATAGTGGAAAAGTATGTTGAGATGAATGTAGCACACCCTTTTCGTGAAGGTAATGGCCGAAGCGGAAGGATATGGCTTGATCACATGTTGCGTTCTGAACTTCATATGGTTATTGACTGGAGTTGTGTAGATAAAGAAGATTATCTTCTTGCTATGGAACGCAGTCCTGTGAGAGATATTGAAATAAAATACGTTCTTAAAAATGCTCTTACCGATAAAATCAATGATCGTGAAATGTACATGAAAGGTATCGATACAAGCTACTATTATGAAGGCTATACTACATATAAATCAAGCGAATTATAATCATTGAAAATAGGTTTAATAAATCAGACAGATTTTCAATGCAAATAATAGATCAGATTCATGAAAGGTGGTATCGTTATGTGTGGAATGTTATCCAATTAAAATCATAATAATTGGAGGTAAAAAATGAATTATAATATCAGAAAAATCCGTGAGGACGAATACAATCTTTTAGATGATTTCATATATGAGGCAATTTTTATTCCCGATGGTGTAGAGCCACCGCCAAAGTCTATTATTTATCAGCCTGATTTGCAGGTATATGTTAAAGATTTTGGACAGGAAAAAGATGATATATGTTTTGTGGCAGAAGTCAACGGAACGGTTATCGGTGCGGTATGGGTACGTGATATGAACGATTACGGACATATAGCCGATGGTGTGCCTTCTTTTGCTATCTCACTTTATAAGGAGTATCGCAACTTTGGAATAGGCACAGAACTTATGAAAACTATGCTTGCAGAGTTAAAGAGAAAAGGTTACAAAAGTTCCTCGCTTGCTGTCCAGAAAGCAAACTATGCCGTGAAAATGTATAAAAAGGTCGGTTTTGTCGTTATTGATGAAAATGAAGAAGAATACATAATGGTCTGCAAATTTTAAAACTATATAAAAAAGTTCAACCCGTCATCAATCAAGGTGGCGGGTATTTGGTGAGATTTTCTATAATATTACTTGACAATCTCTTTGGCGAGGAATATAATAAAGAATAAACAAGCACTGAAAATATCGGTGAAAAGAAAGGATAATGGATTATGTACAGATTTGATGTAAAAGATGCTACAGAAAAATGTGTTGCGTGGATAAGAGAATGGTTTGAAGAAAACGGTAAGGGTTGTAATGCCGTTGTAGGAATATCAGGCGGAAAGGACAGTTCTGTTGTGGCGGCTCTTTGCTGTAAGGCACTCGGTAAAGAAAGAGTTATCGGAGTAATGATGCCACAGGGTGAACAATTCGATATAGATTACTCAATTGATTTATGCAAATCACTCGAAATAGAAAATATAACAGTAAATATCAAAGATGCAATTGACGGGATATATAAAAATCTTGATGGAAAAATAGATATATCACAGCAGACAAAATTCAATCTCCCTGCAAGAGTGCGTATGTCTGTTCTGTATGCAGTTTCGCAGTCTAAAAACGGACGAGTGGCAAATACCTGTAACTTGTCAGAAGACTGGGTAGGTTATTCAACACGTTACGGCGATGCGGCAGGAGATTTTAGTCCGTTGTCATGCTTTACGGTAGCAGAGGTAAAAGCAATAGGCAGAGAACTCGGACTTGATGAAAAATTTATCGAGAAACCGCCTATTGACGGCCTTTGCGGAAAGACAGACGAAGACAATCTTGGCTTTACTTACGAAACACTTGATAAATATATAAGAGAAGGCATAGAACCCGATAAGGAAATCAAGAAAAAAATAGATGATATGCATAAGAAAAATCTGTTTAAATTGCAACTCATGCCGACATTTAAATACTTTGATTAAATCGGGAATTAAATAGGCTTAAAATATATATTTTTTTACCGAAAATTATTTTTCCTATATCAATCGTAATATATTTATGATATAATATCCTTGAATGATAGCTATATTTCAAAGTATGTGAAAAGGAAGAATGTTTATGAAAAAAATTCGATTGATGTCAATGGCACTTGCTTGTCTGGTTGCAGTATCTGCATTTGGTTACACAGGTGAAAACATGAAGAAAAACAGTAAGGTAACCGCTGAAGAATCAACAGATAACTGGGTACTTACCTGGTCTGACGAATTTGAAGGCGATACACTGGATATGACCAAGTGGACTTATGATATCGGTAACTGGAAACTTGATGAAAAGGGAAACTATGAAACATCGGGCTGGGGGAATAATGAACAGGAGTTTTATACTGATAAAAATACTGTTATAAGTGACGGTACACTGAAAATTCAGGCTAAAAAAGAAAACTATACCGACCCTGTTCAGGGTACATATGAATATACTTCATCAAAACTTATCACACAAAATAAGTTTTCGGTATGCTACGGAAAAATAGATATACGTGCAAGAGTCGATTCGGGAAAATCTCTATGGCCTGCACTCTGGATGCTTCCTGAAGATTCTGTTTACGGCAAATGGGCAGCTTCAGGAGAAATAGATATCATGGAGGGTTGGGGAAGTACCCCCGAAAAAATATGCGGTACAATACACTTTGGTGATACATGGCCCGGAAATACATACCTTACAAATGAATACCATTTTGAAAACGGTGATTCTACTGAGAACTGGCATGTTTACAGTATAGAGTGGGAAGAAGGCGAGATCAGATGGTATGTTGACGGTGAGCTTTACAGCACACAAAATGCGTGGAGTTCAAACGGAAGAGATTTTCCTGCACCTTTTGACCAGAATTTTTATCTTATTCTCAATCTTGCAGTAGGCGGTCATTTTGACGGTGTAGATGGAATACACGCAGATCCGTCAATATTTGCAGATGGTCCAAAGGAGCTGGAAGTAGACTATGTAAGAGTATATCAGAAAGACGGTATCACACATACACCGTCAGCACCGTCACAAGTGGCTATGAAAGGCTACTTCATGGAAGGCGGTCAGGGTCTTCTCTCAAATACAGATTCGGGAACTACTGTCAGCATTTCTGAAGTCGGAACTCAGCAGTACAGTGCAATGGCGACACTTGAAAATATTGATGTAAAAAAAGGAAAGACATACGAACTTGACTTTGATGTAATTTCAACTGCAAAGCGTCCAATGATAGTAACAGCGGAAAATGCGGTATATGACAGATTTCTTGAAAAAGAAGTTACTGTAAACGGAACAAATACACATTATCATTATGAGTGTACATTTGAAAATGATGAGAAGATAGACTTGAAGTTCCAGCTTGGAAATATAGGTGATGCATCAGCAGTCGGCGCACATGATGTAGTTATTTCAAATCTTAAATGGACTGACCCTGATGCTCCGGTTACAGAACCTCCTGTTACCCAGAAACCTGTAAACACTCAGATACCTCTGAAATCATACTTTATGGAAGGCGGAAATGGTGTACTGCTAAATTCTTTTGAAGGTACAACCATGAACATTGCAGAAGTCGGAACACAGACATACAGCGCAATGGCGGCACTTGAAAATATAAGTGTAAAGAAGGACGTAAAGTATACGCTTGATTTTGACATCTATTCAGACAAAGACAGAGCAGTAAATGTAACAGTAGAAAATTCTGTTTACGACAGATACTTTGATAAGACACTTTCGCTTACAGGTGAAGCAGTACACTATCATTATGACTGCACATTTGAAAAAGATGATATAGTTGACGTAAAGTTTCTTCTCGGAAATATAGAAAATGCTTCATCTCTCGGTGCGCATAAAGTAGTTATTTCAAATCTGAAATGGTCAGAGGAAAAAACAGAGCCGTTGGTAACAACTATAACATCGGCAACAGAAGATACAACTGTATCAGACAAAGCTGATACATACAAGACAGGTGACCTTAACGGAGACGGAAGTACTGACCTTACTGATCTCACCAATCTTTCATTGTACCTTCTCGGAGATAAAAAATTTGATGATGTTCAGAAAAAACTGGCAGATGTAAATGCAGATACGATAGTAGATATCGCAGATCTTGCACATTATAAGCAATATGTTTCTAAAGATAATGTTGTTCTTGGAAAATAAAACAGATGCAGGGCAGAAAATTTTTGCCCTGCGTTTTTTCTTCTTAAAATAGCAACAATATTCATACAATATTTTAAAAATGTGTTGACAAATTGGTGATAATATACTATAATATAATATATTATTTTAAGAAGGAGGCATGTTTTCTATGGGTAAAACTAACATAATTACTATAGGAAGGGAATACGCCAGCGGTGGTCGGGAAATTGGAAAGCTTGTAGCGGAAACGATGGGTGTACCATTTTATAATAAGGAAATTTTGCATATGGCGGCAGAAAATCTGAAGATGTCTGCTGAAGATGTGAAGTTTGCTGATGAAACAGCTGCAAGCAGTCTGCTCTACAGTATGTCGCTGATGAGTAATCTTAGTACATCTGTATCTCTACCAATAAACGACAGAATATTTATCGAAGAACGAGAAGTTATAAAAACATTAGCACAAAATGGTCCATGCGTTATAGTAGGAAGATGTGCCGATAATATTCTTAAGGAAATACGTGATGACGTGCTGAATGTATTTATATATGCTGACAGTGAGTTCAGGGTAAAAAGAGCAATAGATGAATATGGCGAAAATCCAGATGATGTTTATGCTGTATTAAGAAAACATGATAAAAAAAGGTCAACATATTATAATCTCAACACCGGTCAGAAGTGGGGCGCAAAGGACAACTATGACATCTGTCTTAACAGCGCAAATATCGGAATAGAAATGTGTGCAAAGCTTATTGTAAAGCTTGCATCTGAATCATGATTATATAAAACAAAAATTCCTGTAGTTTGAACTTACAGGAATTTTTGTTTTGTGTTTTTATAAATAATTTGGTTTTTAGTAAATATCTTAATTAACCTTTAGCCTTTGTCTTAGCTCTGAGGGTATTTGAAAGAATTCTTTTTCTTATTCTTATGTTTTTAGGAGTGATTTCAAGCAATTCATCGTCAGCAAGGAATTCAAGACTTTCTTCAAGGCTGAGTTTTCTTGGCGGGATAAGTCTTAAAGCGTCATCGCTTCCGCTTGCACGTGTATTTGTGAGATGTTTCTTCTTACATACGTTTACTACGAGGTCTTCAGACTTAGGAGATACACCAACGATCATACCTTCGTAAACAGGAGTACCTGCTTCAATAAAGAGAGAGCCTCTTTCCTGTGCGTTGAAAAGTCCGTATGTTACAGCGTCACCTGTTTCAAATGAAATAAGTGAACCGCTCTTTCTTCTTGAGATATCACCTTTATATTTTTCATATCCGTTGAAGATACTGCTCATGATACCTTCGCCCTTTGTATCAGTAAGGAATTCGCTCTTGTATCCGAAAAGTCCTCTTGCAGGAACTGAAAATTCAAGACGCATTCTGCTTCCCTGTGGGTGCATAGTAAGCATTTCTGCTTTTCTTGTACCCATCTTTTCCATAACAGAACCAACGCATTCTTCAGGTACGTCTATAACCAGAAGTTCCATAGGTTCGCAGATCTCTCCATCAATTTCTTTTAAAAGAACTCTTGGAGTGGAAACTGAAAGTTCATAGCCTTCACGACGCATATTTTCTATAAGTATAGAGAGGTGCATTTCGCCACGTCCGCAAACTGAAAAAGCGTCTGTATTTTCTGTTTCTGTAACTCTGAGTGAAACGTCCTTGAGGAGTTCTTTGAAGAGTCTGTCACGAAGCTGACGTGATGTTACGAACTTACCTTCTTTGCCTGCAAACGGGCTGTCGTTTACTGCGAATGTCATTTCTACTGTAGGTTCACTGATCTTTGCAACAGGGAGGGCCTTGAATTCAGCTGTAGCGTCGCAGACCGTATCGCCGATTGTGATATTTTCAATACCGCTTATCCATACTATATCGCCGACTGTAGCTGTTTCAACCGGTACTCTTTTGAGTTCCTGTATCTGAAGTACGCTTACGATTTTAGCGTTGTAAGGTTTCTTTGAATCAAAGTAGTCACCTACAGTAACGTTCTGACCAACTTTTACAGAACCGCTCTGGATACGTCCGATACCGATACGGCCTACGTATTCGTTGTAGTCTATTGAAGAGATGAGCATACTGAGGCTTTCGTTTTCATCGCCTTCAGGAGGGCAGATGTAGTCTATTATTGTATCAAAGAGAGGAGTGAGATCCTTGCCTTCTTCGTACTGGCTGAGAGATGCTGTACCGCTTCTGCCTGAACAGAAAAGTATAGGGCTTTCGAGCTGTTCATCGTTTGCGTCGAGATCGAGGAGAAGTTCAAGGACTTCATCACCGATTTCATCGAGTCTTGCATCAGGCTTGTCTATCTTGTTTACAACTATTATTATCTTATGTCCCATTTCAAGAGCTTTTGAAAGAACAAAACGTGTCTGAGGCATTGGACCTTCAGCAGCGTCAACGAGCAGAAGAACGCCGTCTACCATGTTGAGTACACGTTCAACTTCGCCACCAAAGTCAGCATGTCCAGGAGTGTCGATAATATTTATCTTTGTTCCGTTGTAGCATACAGAAGTGTTTTTTGCAAGGATTGTGATACCACGTTCTTTTTCGATATCATTGCTGTCCATTACTCTTTCTGAAACAGACTGGTTTTCTCTGAATGCGCCGCCTTGTTTTAACATTTCATCAACGAGTGTAGTTTTGCCATGGTCAACGTGAGCTATAATTGCGATATTTCTCAGATCGTTTCTTACCATAAATTTTTTCCTCCTAAAAATGGGCGAGTGAATCGGTTAAAATATTGAATTTTCAGCTATAAATACAATAAATTCTTTTGACATAAAAAAACTATTGATTATATTGCTAAAAAAAATTTGCATAAAAAATTTCCTACATCAAAAATGTAGGAAACTCAAATTGTTGGTGGGAGAGGATGGATTCGAACCATCGAAGCTGAAAGCAACAGATTTACAGTCTGCCCCCTTTGGCCACTCGGGAACTCTCCCATTATTATTTTTTTGAAGCTGGTGGACGGACTCGAACCCCCGACCTGCTGATTACAAATCAGCTGCTCTACCAACTGAGCTACACCAGCACAACAATTAGATTATATCATAATCTAAACTCTTTGTCAAGACTTTTTTGAATTTTTTTAAGAATTTTTTTGAAGCTGGTGGACGGACTCGAACCCCCGACCTGCTGATTACAAATCAGCTGCTCTACCAACTGAGCTACACCAGCATCAATCGAGGCGACAGGACTCGAACCTGCGGCATCTTGGTCCCAAACCAAGCACTCTACCAAACTGAGCTACGCCTCGTTGTTTATTCTTAATTATTCGCTGTTCGTCCGACAGCTTCTTAATTATACATCAAACGATTATGTTTGTCAATACTTTTTTGAAAAAAAAATAAAAAAATTTTTCAAACGTGAAAATCCAGAGTAAACGCGATTTATTAAGGCGGTTTTTGTAAGAAATGCTCAAAAAAATCGTATATACTCCGGATTCTGTCGGGTTAGTCTTTTATTTATATAAATTTTTTGAATTTATATCCTGCATTTGTTATTGCATTTATTAATTCCTTGTCATCGATTTCTTCGTTTAATGTGATAAATACTCTGTTTTTTTCAAAATCAGCGTTTACACTGTTTATCTGAGGAAGGGCAGAGAGGGCGGTTTCTACACGGTTTTTACAGTGACCGCACATCATGCCGTGAACTATCATTGTTTTTGAATTTTCTGTTTGTATCTCTGCTGGAGAGCTGATGTTTGATTTGTCTTTAAAAAATCTCAGGCGAAGTGCATTGGTTACGACACATAGAGAGCTAAGGCTCATAGCTGCCGCGCCTATCATAGGATTTAGTTTTATTCCCAGTGCAGGATAAAGCACTCCTGCGGCGATCGGTATTCCTATTATATTATAGAAAAATGCCCAGAAAAGATTTATTTTGATGTTTCGTATTACAGTTTTACTTAGGGTAATAGCTGTTGAAACGTCAAGAAGAGAATTTTTCATAAGGACTATATCTGCAGAATCTATGGCTATGTCAGTTCCTGCACCTATTGCGATTCCTGTGTTTGCTCTTATAAGTGCAGGGGCATCGTTTATGCCGTCACCTATCATTGCTACTTTTCTTCCGTTTTCCATAAGATTGCGTATGTGTTTTTCTTTTTCGTCGGGCATGACTTCGGCTATTGTTTCGTCTATGTCAAGCGTTTTTCTTACGGCTTCGGCAGTTGCTTTATTGTCACCGGTAAGCATTATAGTTTTTATGCCTGATTTTCTGAAGTTTTCAAGTGCGGATCTGCTGGTGTCACGTATTGTATCGGCAACAGCTATTATACCGCATATATTTTTGTCATCTGAAAATATAAGCGGAGTTTTTCCCTGTGCCGAAAGTTTGTTTATTATTTCTTCGGCTTTTTTCAGATTTTCATCGTTAAGGGTGAGCTTTTCCTTTATATATTTCAGATTTCCTGCGAAATACTGTGTTCCTTCGTATCTTGCCATAATGCCAAGCCCGGAGTATGCTGTAAAGTTTTCGGCAGGTGTCATGGGTATCTGCATTTCTTTGGCTTTGTTTATTACTGCAGATGCAAGCGGATGCTCACTTCCTGATTCGATTGCAGAAGCTGTCATGATAAATTTTTCTTCGGTTAATGAGTCATCAAGCAGTATAATATCTGTAACTGAAGGTTTTCCGTTTGTTATAGTGCCTGTTTTATCTAAAACTATTGTATCGGTTGAGTGGAGATTTTCAAGGCTTTCTGCTGACTTTACAAGAATACCGTATTCAGCTGCTTTCCCTGTTCCTGCCATAATGGCTACAGGTGTTGCAAGTCCGAGAGCACACGGACAGGAAATAACGAGTACTGAAATACCGCATGATAAGGCAAAGTCAAAGCTGTGACCGCTTATAAGCCATGCTATTGTTGTGATAAGGGCAATAGTTATTACGACAGGAACAAATATACCGCTTATTTTATCAGCCAGTCTTGCTATAGGTGCTTTAGAGTTTCCAGCATCGTCTACAAGTCTTATTATACCTGCGAGTGTAGTATTTTCTCCTACATGAGAAGCTTTAAAGCGGAATGTTCCGTTCTGATTTATGGTAGCTGATATTACTTTGTCACCGGGTATTTTTTCAACGGGTATACTTTCGCCTGTTATAGCAGACTGGTCAACAGAGCCGTTTCCTTCGGTAACTGTTCCGTCAACCGGTATTACCATTCCGGGTTTGATTACGACTATATCATTTTCTGCTACTTCTTCGGAAGGTATAGTTATTTCTTCACCGCTTCTTATGACAACAGCTGTTTTGGGGGCAAGTTTTACAAGTTTGTCAAGTGCGTCTGAGGTTTTTGATTTTGAACGTGCTTCCAGATATTTTCCGACTGTTACAAGAGTGACTATCATAGCACTGGATTCGTAGTAAAGTTCATGAGAATATTTTTGAAGTTTTTCAAAATCACCGTGTCCTGCTGCGTGAGCCATACAAAAAAGTGAGAATGTGGCATATGCAAATGATGCAAATGAACCTATAGCAACAAGCGAATCCATATTTGGATGGCGTTTTATCAGGGCTTTTGAACCACGAATGAAAAATTTTCTGTTTGTGTACAGTATCACTATTGTTATGAGTAACTGTGCGATAGCAGAAACGACAGCATTTTCTGTTCCTGTCAGTATATCAGGCATAGGGAGAGCAAGCATATGTCCCATAGCTATATACATAAGCGGAACAAGCAGAATTACAGAAGTGATAAGACGGCGTTTCATGTTTTTTGACTCATTTATTTCGTTTTGCTTTCTTTTCTGCCACTCGCTGTTAAAGCTATTCTTTTTTGTATTGTTGCTATCTGATACAGAAGCACCATATCCTGCATTTATAACAGCAGAAACGATTTTATCCGTATCAGTTTTGTTTTCATCATAGTCTACAGACATTTTATTGGCTATCAGACTGACATTTACTTTTTCTACTCCCGGAACTTTCTGTACTTGTCCGGTGATAGTCGCAGAGCAGGCGGCACAGCTCATGCCGGTTATAAAAAATTGCTGGGATCTCATTTTTTCACACTCGCTTTTATAAATTTTTTCTGATATTTATTATATACCTAAATAGTGCAGTTTGCAATAGGTAACATATGATGAAAAAAATCGTTTCTGCATTGGTAACAGAAACGATTTTTTTATCAGAACGGTGAAAGATCAATTGTTCTAAGAACGGAAAGAACTATCATGCCGACCATTATAATAAGCATTGCAGGGGCTGTGAGATATGCAACAAGTTTTTTTGGTTCAGAAAGTTCGGTGTTTCTTTTTTCAAGTCTGAAACTTTCACGATGACTGCACAATTCAACTATCAGGAAAACCAAACCGAGAAGGCAGAGAGTAAAAACAACAAGCTCTACAAGAACAAGAGCTACAAATGCCGGTAGATTTTCCATAACTGAAGTTGTGGCAGTTTCAGGCGAGGAAGGGTCTATTCCAAGATAGTTTGTTATAAGTGTTGCACTGCAACCTATGGTATTTATGCAGAAATGCAGTATAATTGAAGGAATAATGGATTTGGTTTTTTCATAAATAAAGCATGAACAAACTCCGACAACAGACGCAAAGAATATCTGTGAAAAATTTGCGTGCCATATACCAAAGGTGATACCGGCTATCAATATCATACTCCATGTGCCGTATTTCTGAACATTTCTGTAAAGAGTTCCACGGAAAAATATTTCTTCAAATATAGGTGCGTATATGGTTGTTGCCAGAATAGTTGCTATTGTGGTAGCGACAGAAGGCTCGGAGTGAAAAGAAACAGAGTGGGGAGAAGACCCGAAAATCAATGTTATAAGCATTGTAACAATTACCGTTATAAATGAAGCGGCATATGCCATAAATATGCTTATGATAATAAATTTTGCCGTCCATGAAGCCGGCATATCAGGTTTACGGAAAGAGTCTTTTACTTTTTGAAGTGTTTGGGCTTTCTCAAATTCGGCTGTATCTGATGTCAGGTGACGATTTTTAAGTTTGTTGGCTATAAATACAGATAAACTTATTCCGATAGGATATAAGAAAGTATAGACTATTATTGTATTGATCCCATCTGAATTTGCTAAGTCTTCGGGAAGTATTTTTGAAACGCCCATTGATACGGCTGTTGCCAGAAGATAAAAAACCCAGAACAGTATAAGAAGTATACCGTTTATATTGGAGTTTTTTTGTATTTCTGATTTTATTTCTGTTTTTTTCTCGTCCATTTTAAATTTCCTCTCTTTCTGTAAGATATCTGAGCAGACCTGAACAACCGTCGTATATATCGTTATATGCAACATCAAATCTGCCATTGTACCACGGGTCAGCGACATTGTTGTTTCTTCCTGCAAATTCGAGCAGTTTATGTACCTTGTTTTCGGGGTCTTTTCCGAATATTCTCATAATGTTGCGATTGTTAAGATCGTCCATTATAAGAAAAAGGTCGTATTTTTCGTAGTCACTCTTTTTTACCTGAACTGCATATTTTCCGTCACATGAAATTCCGTGACGTTTGAGTTCTTCTCGTGCAGGCGGATAGACAGGGTTTCCGATTTCTTCTGTGCTTGTGGCTGATGAAGAGATCTGAAAATTATCTGCTATGCCGTTTTCTCTCACAAGTTTTTTCATTATAAATTCTGCCATTGGTGAGCGACATATATTTCCGTGGCAGACGAACATGATTTTTTTCATAGGCTCAAACCTCCGTCTTTAATGCTTTTAGGACTCATAACTACATTCATTTCTTTAATTAAGATATACTACATATTATACCTTAATCACAATTTCTTTTCAATAGATTTTTTTACTTTTTCGCTATTTCGTTGTAGTGTGACAATAGATGTAAAACTATAGAAGTATATGGTGAAGCAAAGTGTAGTCACAGATATAACAGAACTGATTTTATAATTTATATTTAGGTCAATTTTCCCCAACGACTCTCACAATACAATTAGAATCAATAAGGCAGTCAAGCATAATATTGGAAATGACGCGGTTAGTTTTCGGCTTGAAATATAATAATGCCATTCACTTGATTTTCCGTTTTTGGTATCGAAATCCGTTCTTTTTCATAATGCTATTTTACCATGTCTGTCAACTTTTTTAGGGTATTAGTATCATAATTTTTATAAAACTCTTGATTTTTTGAATTTAATGTGATATAATTGTGTTTGTTATATGATAAAGTGTAGGTTTTTTTATCTAAAGTAAGAGAATTTGCATTATCATTTATGATGGTTGGGGTTATACATTTTTTATTTTGTACAGGTGTGTAGCTTCAATTACACACTTTTTTAAATTTTAATAATATTAGGGGGAAAAAACATGGATCAGAACTATGGACAGCAGGTAAATCCGGCTCAGATGGCATCAAATTACGATGGTAGTGTTCTCGGATTTTTTGGAGTAAGCCTTTTGACAAGTCTTTTAGTTTGTTGTACGTTGGGTATAGCAACACCATGGGCGATATGTTATTTGTGGAGATATATTATAAGCCATGTGAATATTGACGGAAGACGCTTAACATTCGATGGAAACGGCGCACAACTTTTTGGAAACTGGATTAAGTGGCTGATATTTACTATCATAACAGTTGGAATTTATAGTTTCTGGGTTTATCCAAGACTTATTAACTGGGTGGCAAAACATACACATTTTGCATAAGATAAAAATATATATTTAAAGGCGAAAGTCATCTCTATTGATTTTGAGTTGACTTTCGCCTTATTTATTTTTCAAGTTTCCAGCCAAAATCTCCATGATAGATCATCTGTCTGGTCATGCCACCGTCAATGCAGATGTTTTCGCCTGTGATAAATCCTGCCTTGTCTGAGCAGAGAAACAGCACCATGTTTGCGATGTCGAGCGGATTTCCTACTCTTCCTGACGGTTGCTGAACTGCGTCTGCACCTTCATATACAGTATAATCAGTGTCGATCCACCCCGGAGAAACGGAGTTGACACGTACTTTTCCCGACAGGCTGACTGCAAGAGCGTGGGTCAGTGCCGAGATGCCACCTTTTGATGCAGTATAACTTTCAGTTTGTGGCTGGCTCATTCTGTCACGGGAAGATGAAATATTGACGATAGAACCGCCATTGTTGAAGTGTGGTGCAAACAGCTTTGAAAGGTAAAACGGTGCGGTTACACCGACTGCCAGAGCATACTGGAAATCTTCATAGGAACATTTGTCGATACCTTTCATAAGAGGTGGTGCGTTATTGATAAGATAATCGATTTTTTCGTGTTTTGAAAGCACCGATTCTGCAAATTTTTCAAGCGTTTCACGGTCAGCGATATCACCTTTGTAATGTTCGCCGTCTGCATTGTCGATTATATGGACAATAGCTCCGTTTTTACGAAATTCCTCAGCGATACATTTCCCGATACCATTTGCACCGCCTGTAATCACCGCGACTTTGTTTTTAAATGTACTCATGAGTTATCCTCCATAATTTTGGGATTTAAGCATTCAATAACACATTCATGTTTTTTGCTTTCCTTATCGTAATTAACGCCTACAAGCAAAATTTCTTTTTCATATCCCATTAGTTTGCCTGCATAACGTTTTTCTTTTATCTGTTTTATTGCTGTGTCAGCGTCTTTATTCCATTTAAGTTCAATAATCATTGCAGGTTTGTTTCCGGAATCAGCTCTTGGTATAAGTACAATATCGGCAAATCCTTTTCCGGAAGGAAGTTCTCTTATTACTGTATAGTAAGCCGGCGCTGTAAAATATGCCATTGTTATAGCACAACTTAAAGAATTTTCATCGTTGTATTTTAAAACAGACGTGTAGGTTTCGTGTGAAAGTTCAAGAAGCTCAGCCACTTTATCAGCATCTCTGTCTATTGTGGCCCAAAGTATATCATTACATCGGGAGATAGTGTCTGCAATTTGATTCCAGCTTCCTGTTTCAAGAGCAAGATGGAAAGCCGTTGCTACTTCATAGTTTGGAATAAATGCAGTTTTTCTTTCATCAAGATACCCAAGATAACCAAGATGAATAAGAGCTGTAAGGGCATCGTCTTTGGAATTTATAATTGAGAAGTCATTTTTGAATTTATCTGTATTTACTGAGACTTTTTCGCCTTTGAGCATTGATATCACATCTTCTTTAAGTCCGTCAAAGTTAAGGTTTATGAAAGTGTTTATCGTATCAAAGGCTGATGTATTTCTCCAATAGGACTCCAGACGGTGACGAGTCATGGCCATATAGACGGAATTTGGGTTGTACATATGCTTTCCGCTTATAAGATATCCGTCATACCATTCTTTTACTGATTCTTTGTTCATATCGTATTTTTCGCAGAGTTCGTCTACTTCTTTTTCTGTAAATCCAAAATAAGTCGTAAGTTCTGCTGAATCCGTCATGGTGTATTCAAAGAAATTATTAAGTGCAGATTCTTTTTTTATTTTCTTTATCGGGAGAATCCCTGTAATATATCCAAGTGCCAGAAATTTCTGTGATTCTTCACTTTTAAAAAGAGAGTGCAGAAACTGCAGATATTCGTGTACAGTCTGAGGACTGTTGGAAAAATCCCTGACAACGCAATCCCATTCATCAATGATAATGACAAACGGTATTTTTGTTTCCTTGCCATTAATGATGGATTTTGTTTTTTCGTATACCTGCATAAGAATCGTGGAAAACGGGTTATTGATATCCATAATATCAGGATATTCTTTTTTTAGTTCATTGTATATGAGTTCGATGATTTTTGACACGAGGTTATCTTTGTAGTAATCTGCTATAGATGATATATCAAGATGAATAACATTGTATTTGTTGAGATGTTTTTCAAAATCCGGTGAATTTGATATTTTAAGACCGGAGAACAGTTCTTTTGAATTACAGCCCCTGCTGTAGTAGGCATCTATCATTCTTGCAGCCTGTGATTTACCGAAGCGACGGGCATGGCTTACTGATATGTATCGTTCTCTTGTAGACAGTACACTGTTAAGATGATTTATCAGGGGAGTTTTATCAACATATATTTTGCTTTTTATATCACTTAAAAAACCTTCATTTGTAGGGTTAAAGTATATTCCCATGGCTAAGCCTCCGTTCGTATAGATAGATAATCACTTATAGTATAGCATTTTTTCAGGAGTTTATCAACACCGGAATTATGGTCGTTTGTTGTTGGCTTAGTGATAGTTTTGGGTACAATTAACGGCATTACCTTAAGTTGTCGGTAATGCCGTTAAAGTTACGGGTATTATTTTTTCCATGTGTGTCTGTTAAACAGTATGAGCATCGGGTAAAGTTCGAGTCGTCCGGCGAGCATATCAAAGATAAGGACAAGCTTTGTCGGGACTGACAGAAAACCGAAGTTACAGGTAGGGCCGACTTTGGCAAGACCCGGACCTACGTTGTTAAGGTTTGATGCTACAGCAGTAAAGTTTGTTATCAGATCGTAGTCTTCAAATGAAACTATGATGATTGATGCTGTAAATATGAGCAGATAGCACACAATATACACATTTACAGAGCGAACAGTTTCATGTTCTATGGTTTTTTTGTCAATCGTTATTTTCTTTATCTGATTAGGGTGTATCATACTGAGCAGTTCTTTTGAAATACCTTTTATAAGAATCAGTATTCGTGAAATTTTGATACCACCTGCGGTACTTCCGGCACATGAACCTGTAAACATTACAAGAACTACGATTGTTTGTGAAAACTCCGGCCATTTATCAAAGTCAACAGTTGAAAATCCGGTTGTAGAAATTATTGATGATACTGTAAAGGCAGAATTTCTTATTGCTTCTCCTAAATTTCCGTACATATTGTATATATTTATTGATATACAGCTTACGGCCGTGATAAATATTAATAAAAAACAACGTACTTCACAGTTGAAGGATTCTTTTATTTTCCCGGTAAAAAGTAAGAAGTAAGAACCAAAGTTTATTGAAAAAAGCAACATAAAAACAGTTATTACTATCTGCAAATAAGATGAATAGTCTCCGAGACTGTTGTTGTGTATTGCAAAACCACCCGTTCCTGCGGTTGCAAATGCTATATTTATCGCTTCAAATGCATCAAGCCCTCCAAAGAGTAGAAGTATAAATTCTACTATAGTAAAAGAAAAATATATCGTGTATAGTATAAGTGCCGTCTTTTTTACGCGTGGAACGATTTTATTTACAGACGGACCGGTGCTTTCAGCTTTCATGAGATGCATATTGTTTCCGCCACTTAGAGGAAGAAATGCGATAATAAATACCAAAACGCCCATTCCTCCTACCCAGTGGGAGAAACTCCGCCACATAAGCATTGATCTCGGAAGACTTTCGACATCTGAAAGAATGCTTGAACCTGTTGTAGTAAATCCTGAAACAGTTTCAAACAGAGCATCTATAAAAGATGGAATAGCACCTGATATTATAAAAGGAAAGGCACCAAAAAGAGAAAGGACTATCCAGCTCAGAGCAACTATCAGATAACCTTCCTTGGCATATAATGTAGTGTTTTGTGGCTTTTTTAATGCAAGGAGTTTTCCTGTTATCAGGCATAGGGTTATACATATGAGCCATGACCATATTGCTCTTTCAGAATAAATCAAAGCTGTCAAGGCAGGAATACACATAAAAAGTGCTTCAAATATCAGAATAAATCCAATGGTGTATCGTATCATCTTAAAATTCATATTATTACCCTCTCAACACTTATACCAGTATATCAGAAATATCCTGCATTCCTAATAATTTTGAAACAATAACTACAGAATCCCCGGGCTGTATGATATCACCACCTCGTGGTATCAGCATTTTTCGGTCACGCAGTATAGCTGCAATAAGGACATGCTTTTTCAAGTTGAGGTCAAGTATTGCTTTGCCGGCAACAGGTGAGTTTTCCTTTATTATAAATTCTGCCGCCTCAACTTTTCCCTTGATCACGCTGTAGAGTGTTTCCACGTTACTGCCTATCGTATTTTTGGTAGCACGTACATAACTAACGATGATATCCGAAGTAATATGTTTGGGGTAAATGGTGGAGTTAAGGTCAAGCTTTTGCACTACTCCGTCAAAGTCAATACGATTTATTTTGGTGATGGTTTTTTTGCAGCCGACACTCTGAGCAAAGAGTGACAGGAGTATATTTTCTTCATCAAGATTTGTAAGAGATAAAAAAGCGTCAGTATCGGCTATGCCTTGTTCAAGCAAAAGTTCTTTTTCAACGCCGTCGCCATGTATTACAGTGACATCAGGCCATGTTGACGCTATTTCGTCGCATCGTTTTTCGTTTTTTTCTATGATTTTTATGGATTGGCCTGTTTTTTCAAGAAGTGCGCAAAGATAGTGTGATATTTCTCCGCCTCCGACAATGATGATGTCTTTTACGGGAGTTACCTTGTGTTTTATTTTTCTGAAAAAAGCAGTAGCGTTTTTGTGTGACGCTATTATAGAGATTATATCTTTTTCCTTGAATACAAAGTCACCGTTTGCTATATATGCTTCATCATCTCGTTCAATAGTACATACGAGAACGTTGCAGTGCAGTTTTGAGATTATTTCTTTTACTGATATGTTTACAAGCGGACTTCCTTCAGGAAGACGGAACTTCAGAAGTTCTACTCTGCCTTTTGAAAATGTTTCTATTTTGATCGCAGATGAAAAATTGATAATACGTGATATTTCATTGGCCGCTGCAAATTCCGGATTTATAACCATTGCAAGTCCGAGTTCTTCTTTGAGAAACGGTGCTTCTGAGCTGTATTCCGGATTTCTTATACGTGCGATAGTCTGGCAGTTTCCTGCCTTTTTCGCAATAAGACAGCAGAGCATATTAAGTTCGTCCGAGTTTGTTACGGCAATCAGAAGATCGGCTTTTTCTATTCCTGCTTCGTGTTGTATTGAATGTATTGCACCATTTCCGACAACGCCCATTATATCGTAGCGATGGGCTATAGCGTGTACCAGATTTGCATTTGTATCTATAACAGTGATATTGTTGTCGTTTTCATTAAGCTGTTCGGCAAGTGTCTGTCCGACTTTTCCACAGCCTACAATGATAATATTCATAATCTGAGTATTCCTTTCAGTTTGCCATAGTAATGATCGATATGCTTATTGTACCACAAAGGCTGATGGAATACAAGTGTGCGGGTATTTACTTTTGAGGAAAAAAGAGTTAAAATGTATTTAGCGGAAAAATCATTATAGCGGAGGAACAAAGATGAATATTATAAAATATCCATGTGACGAATCTGTAAATAATGCTGTAAGTAAAGATGAGCCGTTGCTTGCAGTCATTTCATTTGATGGTAGAGAAGCGATTGTAAGTCATATAGATGATGCTGTGGAACATCATGTTTTACTTGCAAATGCAGGACGTAAGAGTACAGATATAGATAAATTTTTCAGAGTGGTATTTGACAGGAGCGGAGCTGACTGGACATTTATCTGTCCGCCTGATTATAAGGAAATCGCACATAAAGTTCATCGGATAGAGAGATTTTATAAAGATGGGTTTTCAGAAATTTCTGAGTTTTTGTATGCTATGGGGTATGTTGTTGGCATTAATATTCCAAAAAGATATCGCAGACATTTTGAAGTTATGACAAACGATGAGGTTTCATTGTAGTTAAGTATCATAATGATACAAAAAGAATGCACTGTTTTGATTTTAAATCAAAGTGCATTCTTTTTTATTATCTTTATTTTGCTTTTATAGGGATCCATATTTCGCTGTAGTAGTTTTCGTCAAGAGTTCCCTTGGGAAAGTCACAGGGATTTGCGTAAAATTCCACGCAGTAGCCGGCGGCAAATTCGTATTCTTTGAGAGCCGGGAGCCATTCGGTATATATGAGTGTGTTGGCGTCCTGCATGGACTGTGGCATAGGACCTTTGCAGGGGAATACTGCCCATGTGAATGCAGGAATGGTTCTGAGTGTGAAACCGTCGGGTACGTCACGATTTGGGTCGCATATATCGGCAATGAGATATTCAAAAGTATCATTTCCCATACTTTCGTCAATATTTATGCCGAACATCCCCATCACTGTCTGTCCGCCACCGTTTTTGTAATGTTCCTGCCAGAACTGCGGAACATTTTCCTTTGCATTTTCATATGAAAATGTTTTGGCGTTTGCGATAACTGTAAAAGCTTCTTTTCTGATAATCTTGTAATCCATGATATATCCTCCCTCAAGTGAGATTTTTATTTTCAGCGGAGCAAAAGATTTTAGTGTTGACCCTTCTTTGCGTGCCTGTATAGGTGTCAGACCGTGAAATCTTGTAAAGGCTTTGGTGAAACTGTCCGGAGAATCATAGCCGTAACGCATGGCAATATCAATAATTTTGTCGTTTCCTGCCAATATTTCCGTTCCTGCAATTGACAGTCTGCGATTGCGTATGTATTCGGCAGGGCTGAGATCGCACAACATGGAAAAACCTTTTTGAAAATAAAACGGTGATACGTTTATATATTCTGCGATTTTTTCGGTTGAGAGTTCTTTTGTGATATTGCTTTCGATATATATTATTGCGTCGGATATGATTTCTGTCCAGTTCATTTGTATTTTCCTTTCTGTTTTAAGAGTGTCTTCTGCTTGCTGTAAAAATATTATATCACTTTATAAAAGGATATGTCCCGATAATTTTTGCAAGGATTTGTCCGGATGAAAAAATTATGATCTTTTGCGAATATCTGTGTATACGGTTATAGAGTCTTTCATAAACAGCGCTGTTCCTTTGCCGAAACTATCTATATTTTTGGTAAAACGTTCATCACATATATACATCTGACCAAGTGAGAGAAGAATCTCATCTGTGCAGTTGTAGCAGTTTTCGTTTATAAATGCATGATAGTCTGATACAAGTTTTTGCACCTGTGGTGATTCTGGTGAAAATCCGTCTTTTTTTAGTTTTGCAAATTCTGCTATGAACGAATTAAGACCGTCGGTGAGTTCTGAAAAGTTTTTATTGCGTTTTTCAAAATCCTTGTATTCGGCGGTATTGCCCCATTTTTCTTTTGCTTCCTGCTGATATTTTTTGCGTTCGTTTTCAAATTTGCTGTTGTCAAATGTATTCATATCAATTACTCCTTTATCTGCGTTATCGAGAGCCAAAATCAGTCTTTCAAGCCGTTCTTTTTTCAGAATCAGCAACCTCTTCTGCTCGCTTAATGCTTTTTTCTTGTCATAATCGGGAGATGAAAGTATAGTGATAATGCTTTTTAAAGGAAAATCCAGCTCACGATAAAAAAGTATCTCCTGCATACGTTCAAGAGAAGCTTCGCTGTAAAAGCGGTAGTTGTTGTTATGGTCAATGAAAGCCGGTTTTAAAAGCCCGATTTCATCGTAGTAGTGCAGTGTGCGCACACTGACACCTGTAAGCTTTGCAAATTCTTTTATATGCATTTTCATTTCAATCACCTCTAAGTATTAGTATATACTATGACGTTAGGGGAGTGTCAAGGGGGTTTAAAAAAATAAAATAAGAAATATTGATTTGCTTTGTATATTGACAAAATCGGATTAATGTTGTAAACTGAAAATAGGTTAGAATATGCTAACCTGATTTAATATTACTTTTATAAAAAAATAGTTATAAGTGGGACTCTGATATGTTGATGACTTTTTCGGTTTTAGGTATAGTTGGCGGATTGCTTTGTGCGACAGGGGATATACTTTTTGATCTCAAAGGTAAGGGAAATCAGAAAACCGGACCCGGAGGAAATGTTGATACAAACTGGTTAAAGATGTCCGACTGGAGATTTGTAGTATCGATAATATGTGCTTTTTTCGGAGATATTTTAGTTATGATGGGCATATATTCTCTTGGAATGCAGATAGCAAGGACAAATGCCGTACTTGGATATTTTACGGCAATAACCGGCTGTGCGGGTACTGTGGGAGGTGTTATGATCCACACATCACTTTGCGTTCAGCCACTCATTTATAAAAGGCTTATAGAATCAGGTCACCCCGAACTTGTGGACAGTATGCTGAAAACATTTTACAAGGCGGTGATATTTCCCTTTGTTTTCGGATATCTGCTTCTGATGACACCTTGTGTTACAACTGCTATAGCGATTTTTACGGGTGGTCTTGATGTTCCATGGTGGTTTGCATTGCTTAATTCGATTTCGTTTATGATTGTGGGGATCACTTTAAGGAAGATAAAACCGCAGTGGTTTTGTGACCTTCCGGGTATTATAATGCCGAGCATGGGGCTTTCAATGCTCGGCGTTATCGGGATCATAAATCTTATGTGAAACTGAATTTTACAGACTTTTTATTTCTTTCAATCTTTCTATTGCCATTTCCACATCAAGTGTATGGAAACCAAGCCAGCAATCGTTCATGAGTTCGGCATCTGCTGTACTGTAAATTTCCTTACTTGATTCTCCGGTATAATAGTGCCAGTATCGGTACACATAGCCTGTCCAGTACATAATTTCACGGGAAAAAACTGTACCGCCTTTTTAAAACCACCCAGTTCATCTTCAAGTTCTTCAAGTATATATTCTTCACCTGCCCATTGCAGACGGTCATAGATATCATCAAGGCAAGCGGCTGCTCTGCTGTTCATAAATGATTCGATAAATTCGGGACAGGATTTAAATCCAGTTCAAACAATCTTCCCTGAATATCACATAGCTGTCTTTGTTGTAAATTGAGATTTGCCATGTTAATTACCATCCTTTAGAATTTTTGAAATGTGAGATTTGTGTTGTCGATATATAAAAAAAGAACACTCAATACTGAGTGTTCTTTTGGCGTTGATGATCCGTACGGGAATTGAAAATCAAAACAGACGATTTCTTGCTTCTTGCGATTGTGGGATTTTGCCTGTATTACGCAATTTCGAAGCAATTTACGGAAAACGCTTTTTTCTATTTTTCAGTGCTTTTTCTTAACAATAGCGTACAAATAGCGTACAAAAATGGAGCTGTATATTTATCCATTAATTTTATATTTTATGCAATCGCTCTCTGCATCTGCGGAGTTTTTTTATTCATTCTTTAACATTATTCTTTTAACCTATAATATGCATTACGTGTTGTACCTTTAGAATCTAATTTATCATCATCCACCATTTTTTTTAAAAGATTATATGCTTGTGATCTAGTGAGATGAAGCAATTCCATGACATCTCCACGTGTTATTGTACCGCCGTTTTCTTTGGCAAACTGCATCACCATTTCGGGATACCTGACATTATCAATTCCCTTTTGCCTGATGTAACCTGTTATGTTGTTATCAGCATGATACAGCTTTGCACTTAGAGTATAACAACGACCTTTTCCATTTCCTGAGGGTTCAAGCATACCTGATTCCACAAGCCGTTCAGCTGTAATTCGTGCCTTTTCTACGGTAATATGAGCAAAATCTGCAAGCTCATTTACTGTTGCTCTGCGACTTCGTTTTAAAGCATTCAGAACAAGTAATGAATTGATAGGAAGAGATTCGCCCGTAGCCCTGTGTTCTTCTGAAATCAATTTTGTGAAATTCGGATCGGGTAAACTTTTAGGAATAAATAGTTTTACCATTACATCAGTAGATTCTGAATAATCCGGAAGTGGTTTGCCATAGAGAAGCGATCCTTCAAATATTCGGTCAACGCCACGTCCTGTACGTTCTGCCAAGCCGATACGTTTCATTGCATCCGCAAGTGCTGTATTTCTGCCGTGAGGCTCAACAGTTAGAAGGTTGTCGATAGTTACACCCTCAATGAATCCACCAGGATTGCTGATAGTCATGCCATCGTTGTCCATCTGGACACGTACTCGTCCCATCATTGTGTAATCACGGTGGCTGAACGCATTGACCAATGCTTCACGGAAAGCTCTTTTATTATAATCAGGCACAGAAATACGGAACAGGCCTTCTTCAATCTCTGCTTCGGAATTTCTTGCATTCATATATGTTTCCATCTTCTCAAATGCTGCCAACAGTGGCAAAATAAATGACTCGTTCAACACTACATTTGTGCCGATCATCACTTGAAATGCCGCCTCTGCCGTAGGTACGCACCTACGAAGGCTATCTGCACGGCCTATCAAAAGCATACCACAGTAAGTTGGAGTAAGCTGCCCGTTGTTATCTGCAACAAGACGAAGAGCCTTATCAAGTTCTTCATCATCCAGTTCCAATAGATTCTGTTCACCTTGAGGATTCATACGAATAATACTACGTAAGCGTTCTCTTTCTACAGGGTCAAGGTCGCTGTACTTAGCATCTGGTACGCATAAGCTGGAATAATCAAGTAAACTAAGATCGCTTAGACGAGATGCTATCTCATGAGGATACATAGGAACATTTTCAGGTGTTCCATCTGCTTTGATGCGGCGACGCTGAATCTTACCAGAAGATGATGCAACTATGCTTCTGCTTTTTGGAACAGAAATCTTTAGATACTGCTTATCCTCAGATTTTTCTGCACGGACTGCAATCGGAGGAACTGTCTTATTGGCAATAAAAGCCGCTAACTGTGTGATATCTTGATGAGATTTATGAAGTCCGGTAATCTCACCGTCATCCTCAATACCGAGGTAGATATCTCCGCCGTTAGTATTTGCAAAAGCGACAACTGCATCAACTAAGTCAGAATCCGGCAACTTATTTTTATCACTCTTAAATTCAATAGTCAGATCCTCTTTGAATCCGATATTCATCTCATCACCTCCATTATTTTATCATTACTCGTTATTGCATATTATTGCACATGTGCAATAGCTACTTAAATAGTATAACACAAATGTGCAATAATGTCAATATCTTTGCGTTATGAACACACGGCAACAGCGTTTACAATTTAGAAAAAGAATGTAAAATAGAAGTATGAAGATAGAAGAACTGAAAGACGGAATCAAAAATATCAGAGAATAAAGAAGAACGAGATATTGAAATATTCGACACAAGCCCAAAGATACCATAATCATAGAACTGTGTACGGCAATATGCGGAGGGGAAGATTTTTCGATTGGCTGTCGTTTTTGTTAAGCCTTAAAAATTCAAATAATCCCACCCATAATTGTGGGGATCACTTTAAGGAAGATAAAACCGCAGTGGTTTTGTGACCTTCCGGGTATTATAATGCCGAGCATGGGGCTTTCAATGCTCGGCGTTATCGGGATCATAAATCTTATGTAATAGTTTGAATAATAAGTGGCTTTTTGGTTAGCCTGCTATAAGTTTTACAAAGAAAATCAACAGCAGATGTGCCGGATAGAATACATAAAAAAAGTAGTTTGAGAACTTCGGAAATCTTCCTTTCTGACCATTATAGAAAAATGTTATTATGATAATCGGTAAGCTCAACCAGATGAAAAGAGTGGTTGATGTACCAGTTACGCCTATTGAGCAATATATAAATGCTATTATTTCATAAACAGCCAGTCGCAGGTATGGTCGTTCACGTAAAAGGTGAAAAGCAAGAATTATCAGCAACCCAAATATATACCACTCGGCTTTTAGTAAATAACTGATGTACATGCATGATGCAATCAGCAATAATCTTACGGGCACCGGAAGTTTGCATTCTGATATGATTAACGTTATAAGTCCCAGAAACAGTGACAGCATAACGTTCCACCGTGTAAAAAACAAATGAATATCAAATTTCATATTATTGTATAGTACGAATGGAAATTGTGTAATTATTGTTATTACCATAAGTCGCAGTGCGTAATTCTTTTTTGAACGGGTATATTTGCAACCTTCAGCAATAAAAAAGAAAAATATAGGCGGAGCGATAAACTGAAGATAAATAAATACTTTTACCAGTGATGGGGGTAAATTAAAATAGTGAATTTCTTTTGCAGTGTAGAGCAAAAAGTGTCCTATAAACATTGCTATGGCGGCAATGTATTTTAACATATCGCGGTTAATTACTTTTAAATTTGTTTTATTATTCATAATTCATATCTCCTATAAAATTTTTTTAAAACAGAAAAAATATATTGACAGTCATTCTAAAATGGCTGTGCTTTCGCTTCTTTCAGCCTGTCTATTGCCATTTCCACATCAAGTGTATGGAAACCAAGCCAGCGATCGTTCATGAGTCCGGCGTCTGCTGTACTGTAAATTTCCTTACTTGATTCTCCGGTATAATAATGCCAGTATCGGTACACATAGCCTGTCCAGTACATAACTTCACGGGAAAAAACTGTACCGCCTTTTTTTAAACCACCCAGTTCATCTTCAAGTTCTTCAAGTATATATTCTTCACCTGCCCATTGCAGACGGTCATAGATATCATCAAGGCAAGCGGCTGCTCTGCTGTTCATAAATGATTCAATAAATTCAGGACAGGATACATTTTGTTTTAAAGCCAGTTCAAATAATCGTCCCTGAATGTCGCATAGTTGTCTTTGTTGTAAATTGAGGTTTGCCATGTTAATTACCGTCCTTTAGAATTTTTGAAATGTGAGATTTGTGTTGTCGATATATAAAAAAAGAACACTCAATACTGAGTGTTCTTTTTGCGTTGATGACCCGTACGGGAATTGAACCCATGATTCCGCCGTGAAAGGGCAGCGTCTTAACCTCTTGACCAACGGGCCATGTATAATAGCGGCAGTGGGATTCGAACCTACGACCAATCGGGTATGAACCGAGTACTCTAGCCAACTGAGCTATGCCGCCATCTTTATAATTGCCGTCCAGCGACGTTAATTATTATACTATACTCTCATAGAAATGTCAATAGGATTTTTTAAAAAATTTTTGAGAAAAATCGTTTTTGTTTAATCTGTGGTTAATTGAACGTGTTCTGTTATGACTTGGTATGCATTTTTCACATAGAACAACATAAAAATGCTGTCCTATATGAAAATGCCATTACCGGATTCTAGTCGATTTTGTATTTACGTAAGTCAGGAAGTTCATCAAGAGTAAGTACACGTTCGTGCTGATATACTTTTGACCACATTTCTTTTTCGTTGTAAATGCCGTTTAACTGTCTGAACTTATCTACTACAAATTCACCGTTCCATACACAGAACCATGACCATAGTGAGCCGTCTCTTATTGCAAGTTCGGGATCGAAAAGACAGCCGTTTTCTGACATGGCGATTATCTTTTTGGTGTCAGTATATTCGGTAACTTCCATGAACTTGCTGCTCTGTGAAGAATATACCTTTTCACCCGGGTAAAGGTCTTCGCCTATCATATCAACTGTTTCATCGCCCGGATACCAATCTTTGTTCTGACCGTTCCATACCCAGATAAGATTTGTGAGTTTGTGTTCGTTTGTGAGTTTGTCATATACTGCATTCCAGAGCTTTTTGTATGACTCGGCAGAACAGTTGCCCCACCAGAACCAGCCACCGCTTGCTTCGTGGAGCGGGCGCCAGAGTACAGGGACACCTGCGTCATCAAGTCTTTTGAGCTGTACAGCTATAGCGTCTATATCAGACATGAGAAGGTCATAGCCTTCATTATCTTTACCGTTCATTATATCATCAAGGTTAATTGTTGTGGCTTCTTTGTAAAAACCTTTGTACCATGGCTGAGCTGATGTGTTTATGAGGTACTTTGAAGGTGCGTTCCAGTGCCAGCAGAATGTTACTATTCCGCCGTAGTTGTAGTACCAGTCTATAGCGTGTTCGATTGCCTGTGAAGAAGAGTCGTGTTCAACTCTTGAAGGTGAGTATTCTATGAGATCCAGACCGAGAATAGCAGGCTTTTTGCCCGACTGTTTTTCGATTTTTTCTATTTCTGCACTGCTTACACCTTCTGAAGCGTACTGTCCTGAAATAATATACTTTCCGTATACATCAGACATAAATTTCATAAGCTGTTTTGCAGGAATACCTGCATTTGGATTTACAAGTTCTGAAGATACTTTGTAAGTGTCTTCGGAGATACCGGAAGCAGGGACTATCTTTACATTATCGATATAGATCCAGCCCCACGAAGGAGTGATCATTATATCATTTTTACCTTTTTCAAGGTATACCTGTTTTACTGTTGAAAGAGAAAAAGTACCGTCCTGTGTGTAGACATCACCTACTTTATTGCCGTTTACAGATACATTATTGTATTTCTGACCGCCACTTGATGCAGTGTTGAATATGAGGTCATAGTTTCCGGCTGTTTCTATCTGAGCTGAAAATGTAAGACTGTCACCTTCGCTTTGTTTCATAAATACATATCCGTTACCGCTGTAACCTTCAAGTGATATGGAAGGAATTTCTGTTTCCCCGCTGAGAGTTCCTTCTTCGGCTTCGAGTGTAAGTGCAAAATCAGCCGGAATGTCATTTGACTGAAAGTCAAAGTCTGAAAGATCGAGAGAATCGTTGAATTCGGTGCGTGCATAATCTTTCATGTACTGGCTGTAGTTTGTTTTAGGTTCATCTTTTTCCTCCGATGAGCTTTTTTCATTATCATTTCCGTTGCACGATACAGCACTCATTGCACATGCAATAGCTGTAAGTGATGCTACTATTGGCTTTTTCATAATAAAATCCCCCTTTTTCCTTTTTATTTTTTGCGTCTGTGATAGCTTACAAAGTCAAAACGTATCTGCTCTGTTATAAATTCAAGCATTTCTGTTGTGGAATTCATAAGATCCTCTATCGTTTCCGTATCTATATCGAGCGGAATATCTGCAGGATATCTTGTTTCGATGTAGAAACGGTTCAGAGATGAGCTTTTTGAGATCCATCTTTCAAAATGACTGTCACACATAGCTGCCTGTTTGCAAAGCCATGTAAGGTTATGACCATCGAATAACTTGTATTTTTTAAAGAGCAGATAGCCCTTGAGAGCTTTTTCTATACACTGCTGGCAGTGAAATGCCGCAGAGTTATAGCAACGTGCGTCCTTTATAAGGTTTTTTGCCGCCAGAAAGTCAAGATTTGCGTGAAACAGCCAGTCAAAATATCTTCGGCTGTCACTTTCCCTATATCCTCTGCCCATAAAGGTATGCTCCTGTATTATAGATTTTCCATGCGAATGTTCCTATTTCGTTTTTGAGTTTATCCCATTCGGAAACAGTATAGAGAACAAGGTCGTATGGAATTTCACTGTCTACTTTCATGTAAAGACTGCATTCGAGTTCGGATATGCTGGCGGTGTCGTCTTTTACAATTACAGCAAGCTTGAAGCTTACTATTTCTCCGGCAGTGTTTATTTTGTTGCTTACAAGTATTATATTTATCGGATCGCATATCTGATGTATTTCTGAGGCAGCGTTTTTTATAAATTCATTTTCACTCATAATAACACTCATAACGAAAAATTTCCTTTCAGAATTTTTTAGATTTCGGCACTGGCGTGTCTTGTTACGTGACAGCCCACGTTTACTGCTACGGGAAGACCTGCTATATGTGTTGGGTGTTCTTCTATATTTACAGCAAGAGCTGTAACAGTTCCGCCAAAGCCCTGTGGACCTATTCCGAGCAGATTTATTTTTTCAAGCATTGTTTTTTCAAGGTCAGCATACAGCGGTTTCGGATTTCTTATTGCTATATCCCTGCAAAGAGCTTTTTTTGCAAGAAATGCGCAGTGTTCAAAGCTTCCGCCTATCCCTACGCCTACAACGATAGGAGGGCAGGGGTTGCTTCCTGCTTTTGAAATGGATTCGGTTACAAAGTTTACTATATCTTCATGAGTAGCCGAAGGTGTGAACATCTTTATTGCAGACATATTTTCACTTCCGAAACCTTTCGGGCATACATCGATCTTTACTTTATCGCCGTCAACTATAGTGGTGTGTATTATTGCCGGAGTGTTGTCGCCTGTGTTTACACGTTCAAGCGGATCACCGACAATCGAGCAACGGAGATAACCGTTTGTATATCCGTCAGCAACACCTTTGTTTATGGCTTCATAAAGATTTCCGCCTTCAAAATGAACGTCCTGGCCTATCTGCAGGAAAATTATTGCCATTCCTGTATCCTGGCATATAGCGATGTCACATTCTCTGGCAGCATCTATATTGTCGCACAAATCGTCAAATACGGCTTTTCCTGTAGGGGACTGTTCGATACCTGAGCATTCACGTATCTTTTTTTCAAGACTTTCAGGAAGACGTCTGTTTGCTTTTATGCATAATTCACTGACGGTTTTCTGTATGTCCTTAACGTCTATGGTTCTCATATATCTTATCCTTTCTTTAAAATAATTTCTCCGCTTATCATTACAAGTTCAGGATCGCTCATTATATCAAGAGGATCTGAGGAGTAAAGCTGTATATCTGCGTCTTTGCCCTTTTCGATACTTCCTGTCACATCGGATATGCCGGATATTTCGGCGGCATTTATCGTTATGGCACGAAGTGCTTCGTTGTAGTCGAGACCGCCTTTTACTGCGGCGGCTGCATTTAACGGCAGATACTGTATCGGAATTACGGGGTGATCGGTGCATATTGCTACTTTGACTCCGTTTTTATAAAGTGTTCCTGCAGTTTTGATACTGTGGTTAAGAAGTTCGGGTTTTGAACGGTCGCATATTACAGGACCTACTATAGCGTCAACCTTGTCTTCGGCTATGAGGTCGGCTATCAGATGACCTTCTGTTGCGTGTACAAGTACGGCGTCTATGTCATAAGCTTTTGATATGCGTACAGCAGTGAGTATATCATCGGCACGATGACAGTGAAAGTGTGCCTTCTGTGTCTTTTCCAGAAGAGGCAGAGTAGCCTCAAACTTAGGGTCATATTCCGGAAGGTCATTGCTTTCGGGATCTTCTTTGTGTTTTGAGATATCATCTCTGTATTTCTGGGATTTTGAGAGATGTTCACGTATAAGTCCTGCAGTTGCCATTCTTGTTATCGGAGTTTCTTCTCTTTCGTTGTATGCGGTTTTGGGATTTTCTCCGAGAGCAAATTTTACGCCTGCTTTTTTTATCGTCATTTTTTCGATTCGTCTGCCGTTTGTTTTTATGGCGCATATTCCGCCACCTACAGGGTTTGCACTTCCCGGACAGCTGAGCACACTTGTGATACCTCTTTGTCGTGCTTCTTCAAAACAGTAATCAAAAGGATTTATACCATCGGCAACTGATATATGAGGAGTTATCGGATCAGTCTGTTCGTTGCAGTCGTCTGACTCAAAACCAAGACCGTTTCCTATTATTCCGAGATGTGTATGTGCGTCTATAAATCCGGGGAGCAACATTTTTCCGCCTGCGTCGATATCATTTTCATCAACAGTTGTATCGTTGGTGCCGACAGAAGTGATTTTTGAACCGAGTATTTCTACCCAGCCGTTTTCTATGACGGTATTTTCAGCGTCCATTGTAAAAATTTTTGCATTGTATATTTTCAAGAAAGATCACCCTGCTTTTTAAATATTTTTATTGTACTGAGTATATCTTCGCATATTTCAAAAGGCGATTTGTCTGCTAGCAGAGAAAGTGTGGAGTTTTTCAGATAAATATCGTGTCGGTGGTCAAATATTTCTCTGAGCTGTTCTTTAGTGTTGTTTACAACGAGAGGTCTGTTGGTATCGTCTTTGATTCGTTCGTAACATGACTCAAACGGAACATCGAGAAATATGACTACTCCGTTTTCACGTGCAGCGGTAGCGCTGTTGTCGTTCAGGATAGTGCCTCCGCCACAGGCTATTACAGTGTTTTTGCCTGAAAGTTCTTTTACAGCTTCAGCTTCTTTTGCTCTGAAATAAGGTTCACCTTTTTGTGAAAAAATTTCAGGTATACTCATTCCTTCTTTACAGGTAATATATTCATCAAGATCTGTAAAATTCATATTTGTTTTTGTAGCGATCATTTTTCCTATGGTTGATTTTCCGCAGCCCATAAATCCGCACAAATATATTGTCATTTCTGTTCACCTGCTATAGCTTTGTTGGTTTCGTCTATAAGTTTGTTTATCTGTTCGTCGGTGTAGTATGAGCTGTTCCATATTTCGTGAGCCTTTACGGCCTGATATACGAGCATTGCTGTACCGTTTATGGCAGGCTTGCCAAAAGATTTTGCCAGCTGGATAAATTTTGTTTCTACAGGGTTGTATACAGCGTCAAATACACCACCGCATTTTTCGATGACTTCCGCACTTATCGGGCATGCATCGGTTTTGGGATACATTCCGACAGGAGATGCGTTTATGATAAGATCGTATTCTCCTTTTATACAGTCGATATTTTTTATGCGAAGTTTACAGTTGTCAGCGATGGAATGTATTTCATCGGACAGATCCGCGGCAGCACCTGCGGCATCAGGAATAATTCCGATAGTAAGATCTGCGTTGTGGAGGATAGCTTCTATCGCCATCATTCTTCCTACGCCTCCGCAACCTATTATGAGAACCTTTCCCGACAGTGCCAGAGATTTTACTGACATAAGAAATCCGTCACAGTCAGTATTGTAACCGATAGATTTTCCTTTATGATTGTGTACGCAGTTTACAGCACCGTATCTTTGGGCTGAATGGTGAAGTTCGTCAAGATGCGGAATAATTTCTCTTTTATAAGGAATAGTTATATTGTAACCATTTAATTCCTTCAATAGCGGAGCTTTTGCCGAGAAATCTTCCGGAGAAATTTCTGTACAGTCGTAAACTGCTTCTATTCCGCTCATTTTGAAAAGTTTTTCATGAATAAAAGGCGACATGGAATGTCCGAGCGGATATCCCGTTAATGTATATTTCTGCATATTTCTTTTCCCCTTTGTTTTTATCAGAATTCTGCACTTTCAAGAGATGTCAGATTTTCAATGTTGAATGAAACTACATCACTGAGAGTCTTTTTTACAAGTCCTGTAAGAGTTTTTCCCGGACCGAGTTCTATGTACTTGTCAAAACCGCTTTCCTTTACAGCGACAAGTTCGTCTGTAAATTTAACAGGAGATACCACATGCTTTGCGAGGAGGGAAGGCATATCTGAAAAATCTGTAAGTTCTGCGCCGAGAAGGTTTGAGAAAAACTTTACAGTTGGTTTATTGAATGTTATATCTTTGATATTTTCATAAAAATCTTCACTTGCCGGTTTCATGATCTCAGAGTGGAATGCAGATTCGGTGTTAAGTGGCATTACTCTTGCTTTCTTTTCCTTGAATACTGCACTTGCGCGGGCAACAGCATCGGCTTCACCTGCGATAACCGTCTGTACAGGTGAGTTGTAGTTTACAGGTACAACGTATCCTTCGGTAGCATCACATACTTCACGTACTTCATCGGCAGTAAGTTTAAGTACAGCTGCCATAGCTCCGTTAGCAGAAGATGCAACTTTGTCAAAAGCTTCTGCACGAGCTTTTATAACTTTAAATCCGTCTTCGAGAGAGAGTATTCCTGAGGCTACCATTGCAGCATATTCGCCGAGAGAGTGTCCTGCAACAGCTTCAAAAGAGAGCCCTTCTTTTTTTGCAGCTTCAAAGCAAAGGAGTGATACAGCCATTATTGCAGGCTGAGAGTAATATGTTCTGGAGAGTTCTTCAAAATTTTCATCAAAGCAGACTTTGCAAAGGTCATATCCTAAGATCTTTGAACCTGTTTCAAATATGTAGTGAAATTCCGGATATTTATCATAAATATCCTTTCCCATACCTGAATACTGAGAGCCTTGTCCTGCAAATAAAATAATGTTCATAAAAAATATATTCCTTTCTTGGTGGTAAACTTGCATAAAATATCTATAAAAACTACATGAAAATGAATAAAAATAATCAATTTTCAGGAAGTTTATATTATTAATTAAAAGTGTTGTTGCAAATTTATAAAAAATAGTTTAAAATAATATTTGAATGATTTTCCGCAGGAGTCATATTTGATGATATGATGACCACAGCGGAAAGGAAAAGTACATATAAGTAAGTAAAACTTATATTATTAATAATATCACAAATTAATGAATAAAACAATGTTATAGGAGGAAAATTTATTGCAAGGTATAAAAATTTTAGGCATAGGTTCATATGTGCCGGAGACAGTAATATCCAATGACGATTTTACCGGGGTTATAGAAACCAACGATGAATGGATAACTACAAGAACAGGCATAAAGGAAAGACACTATGCCATGGGTACTCCTACATGGAAGTGCGGAGCGAATGCGGCTCTGAAAGCGGTGGAAAATTCGGGGATCTCAAAGGAAGAGATAGATATGATCATATGTACAACAGTTACACCTGATTCATTGTTCCCTTCAACAGCGTGTATGATACAGAGAGAACTCGGTATTACAGGTTGTATGGCATTTGATGCGAGTTGTGCGTGTTCAGGTTTTGTATATGCGGTCGATATGGCTCATAAGTATCTTGCAACAGGTTCTGCAAGAAATGTACTGGTTGTCAGTGCTGAAAACCTTTCAAAGATAGTAAACTATGAAGACAGAGCGTCATGCATACTTTTTGGTGACGGAGCGGCTGCTGTTGTACTGTGTGCGGCAGATACTTCATATTCAAGTTTTATCGGCGCTGACGGAAATGGTGCTGATTTCCTCAGAGCTGACGTTATAAGCAATAAATTAAATCCTTTTTATAAAATAAAAAATATAGAAGAACCTGAAAAACAGAGCGAATATGCAGGATTCCTTGCACAGGATGGTAAGGAAGTTTACAAGTTTGCAGTAGGCATACTTCCTTTTGCGGTAAACAAAGCTCTTGAAAAATCTGATTTTAACGTGGAAGATCTTGATATGGTAATACCTCATCAGGCCAATATCCGTATAATACAGACAGCGGCCTCAAAACTGGGTCTTCCTATGGATAAGTTCTATGTAAATATAGAACGTTATGGAAATACTTCAAGTGCGAGTATCCCGCTCGCCCTTAGCGAAGCAGTTGAAAACGGCTCTGTAAAAAGAGGCGATAAGATTGCTCTTGTTGGTTTCGGTGCAGGTCTCACCTATGGTGCAGTCTGCTTTGAATACTGATAAAAAATAAAAATATCTGAAACGGAGGAAATTATGAGTACAGCAATTGTTACGGGAGCAGTTCAGGGGATAGGTGCAGCAATAGCAAGAAGACTTGCAAAAGACGGTATAAATGTGGCTATAAATTGCCGCAGTGAGCAGCGAATAGAAAACGGTGGCAGACAGCTTGCCGAAGAACTCAGAAGCTATGGTGTGGAAGCGGAATGTTTTGCAGCCGATGTATCTGATTTTGAACAGTGTAAAGCTATGGTAGAGGCAGTAAAGAAGCGATTTTCAACCATAGATTACCTTGTTAACAATGCAGGTATAACACGTGACGGACTTCTGGTGAGAATGACTGAAGAAGCTTATGATGAAGTTATAAACGCAAATCAGAAAAGCGTTTATAACATGATGAAACACGTAGGCGCAGTAATGCTCAGACAGAAAAGCGGACGTATAGTAAATATTTCTTCCGTTATAGGTCTTTACGGAAATGCCGGTCAATTCAATTATGCGGCTTCAAAAGCAGCCATCATAGGTATGACAAAATCAGCCGCTAAGGAACTCGGTTCAAGAGGAATAACAGTAAATGCTATTGCACCGGGATTTATAGAAACTCCTATGACAGAGGAACTCAGTGAAGAAGTAAGAAATGCTATACTTGAAAATATTTCACTGAAGAGATATGGGAAAGTGTCTGAAGTGGCAGGTCTTGTGTCATTCTTATTTTCTGAAGATGCAGGATATATAACAGGTCAGACCATAGAAATATCAGGCGGATTGTCAATGTAATATATAAAGGAGATGCGACTTTTGCGTAGAGTAGTTATCACAGGACTTGGGACAGTAAACTCCCTTGGTGCCAATAAAGATGAATTCTGGAAAGGAATATCTGAGGGAAAACTCGGATTTTCGTTTATAGATAAATTTGATACAGAAAACTTTGAAGTAAAGATAGTAAGTCAGGTAAAGGATTTTCAGCCAGATGAAAGTATCGACAAAAAAGAATTAAGACGTATGGACAGATTTACTCAGTTTGCAGTAACAGCGGCAAATGAAGCTGTTAAGGACTGCGGTACGGATTTTAAAGATCTTGATCCGTACAGAGTTGGTGTTATCGTAGGTTGCGGTATAGGCGGACTTGAGCTTACACAGCAGGAACACGGTAAATATCTTGAAAAAGGGCCGGGCAGGATCTCAGTATTTTACGTGCCTATGATGATAGGAAATATGGCGGCAGGTACTATTGCCATGAAGCATGATTTCAGAGGCGACAACTTCGCAACTGTTACAGCTTGTGCTTCTTCAACACACGCTATAGGTGAAGCTTTCCGTAAGATAAAGGACGGATACATGGACGCTTGTGTATGCGGTGGTACAGAAAGCTGTATTACAGAGTTTGCACTCGGTGGTTTCAATAATATGAAGGCACTTTCCAGATCAAACGACCTTGAACGTGCGTCAATTCCTTTTGACAAGGAAAGAAACGGTTTTATTCTTGGCGAAGGAAGCGGTATGCTTATTCTTGAAGAATATGAACACGCTAAGGCAAGAGGTGCAAAGATATATGCTGAGATAGCAGGATACGGTGCTACAGCCGATGCATATCATATGACATCACCGTCACCTGAGGGAGATGCGGCAGCCAGAGCGATGATAAATGCTTATACCGAAGCAGGACTCAAACCTGAAGATGTAGATTATATCAATGCTCACGGTACTTCCACAGGATTAAATGACAAATATGAAACAACCGCAATAAAGAAAGCTTTTGGCGACAGTGCCGCTAAGCTTAAAATAAATTCCACAAAGTCTATGATAGGTCATCTTCTCGGTGCGGCAGGTGCTGTTGAAGCAATAGCGGTTGCACTTCAGATGAAAAACAGTCTTGTTCATAAGACAGCAGGATACAAGGTGCCTGATGAAGAATGCGACCTTGATTACTGCGTAGACGGAAATATAAATATGAAGATAAATGCGGCGTTGTCAAATTCTCTTGGATTTGGCGGACACAACGCAACTATATGTTTTAAATCAGTTGATTAATACCAGGAGGTAAACCATGTCTGAAAAGCTTATATGTAATCTCACATTTGCAGAGATAAAGGAACTTGCAGATATAGTTTCTGAAAAGAAACTCGGAAAAATAGATATAAAGGTTGATGACAGCCGTATAATTATTGAGGATAAGAAAACACGTCCGATGATAGCACCACAGTCACCTATGATGTTTGCTCAGCCACAGGTTTTTGAAAATGCACCGGTATCAGCAACTCCGGAAGTGCAACCTGAAGCACCAAAAGCTGTTGCACAGTCAGGAAATATCGTAAAATCACCTATCGTTGGTACTTTCTATGCAGCTCCGTCACCTGACAAGCCACCTTTTGTAGAAGTTGGTCAGCAGGTAAAGAAGGGTGATGTTCTCTTTATAATCGAATCGATGAAACTTATGAACGAAGTTCAGAGTGAATATGACGGAGTTGTAAAGGAGATCTGCGTAAGCAATGCTTCACCTGTTGAGTTTGACCAGCCTGTAATGATTATCGGTTAATAAAGGAGAAGTTTGTATGGAGATCCTGATGAATAAACAGCAGATAGAGGAAATAATTCCTCACAGAGATCCTTTTATGCTTATAGATGAAGTTGTAGAGATGGTTCCGGGGAAGAGTATAGTTGCCAGAAAGCACATAAAAGAAGATGAATTCTGGTTTAAGGGACATTTTCCGGAGAAGCCTGTAGTACCGGGGGTTCTTCTTGTTGAGATGCTCGCTCAGGCAGGTGCTGTTTCGATGCTCTCACTTGATGAACACAAAGGCAAGATAGGTTTTCTTGGCGGAGTAGATAAGGCAAAGTTCAGAAGAATGGTAGTTCCGGGTGATACAGTGACACTGGAAGTGGAAATGATCAAGATAAAAGGTCCTGTAGGTGTTGGTAAAGCAGTTGCATCCGTTGATGGAGAAAAAGCTGTAACAGCTGAAATTTCCTTTGTCTTGAAATAAACATACGGAGAGTTATATGTTCAAAAAAATATTAATAGCTAACAGAGGCGAAATAGCCGTAAGAATAATAAGAGCCTGTCGTGAACTTGGCATCCGCACTGTTGCAGTATATTCGACAGCCGACAAAAGTTCACTTCATGCCCAGATAGCTGATGAGGCTGTTTGCATAGGTCCGGCAGATTCGAGTAAAAGTTATCTCAACGTAGAAGCCATAATGGCAGCTTGTGAGATAACAGGTGCAGATGCGGTTCACCCGGGATTCGGATTTTTATCCGAAAACTCAAGATTTGCACAGATATGTGAAAAATGCGGTATAACATTTATAGGACCTTCACCGTCATCTATCGATATGCTTGGTGACAAGGCTACCGCAAAGAAAACAATGGAAAATGCAGGTATCCCTGTAATTCCGGGTTCAAAAGGTGCTATAGAATCAATTGGATCTGCAAAGGAACTTGCGTCAAAAATAGGATATCCTGTTCTGATAAAAGCGGCAGCCGGCGGTGGCGGACGTGGTATCAGAATAGTAAACAGCGAAGATGAACTTGAAGCACAGATAACTGCCGCAAAACAGGAAGCGCTGAGCTTTTTCAGTGATGACGCTGTATATCTTGAAAAATTTATAGAACGTCCAAGACACGTTGAAATACAGATAGCTGCCGACAAGCACGGAAATGTTGTATATCTCGGAGAGCGTGACTGCTCACTCCAGAGAAGACATCAGAAAGTGCTTGAAGAAAGCCCAAGCCCTGTTATGACTGAAGAACTTCGTGCGAAGATGGGTCAGGCTGCGGTACAGGCTACAAAGGTAAGTAATTATTATAACGTAGGAACTATAGAATTTCTTGTTGATAAAAATAATGATTTTTACTTCATGGAAATGAATACACGAATTCAGGTAGAGCACCCTGTTACCGAATTTGTAACAGGTGTAGACCTTGTAAAGACACAGATAAAGATCGCTGACGGACAGGAACTTGATTTTACACAGGATGATATAAGCGTAAAGGGTCATTCTATAGAATGCCGTATCAATGCAGAGTGTCCTGAAAAGAATTTCAGACCATGTCCTGGTGTGATCTCTGTTCTCTATACTCCGGGAGGTCCGGGAATCCGAGTGGACAGTGCTGTTTATCAGGGATACACGATAACACCGTATTATGATTCGATGATCTCTAAGCTTATTGTTTACGGAAAAGACCGACAGGAAGCTATCATGAAAATGAAGTGGGCGTTATCTGAATTTATTGTAGGCGGTATAGATACAAATATTGATTTTCAGCTTGAGCTTATAAAGAGCGAAGGTTTTGAAAAGGGAAATTATGATGTTGGCTTTATTGAAGATTTTTTAAGCAAATAATTTTTTAACGGACAGGAGGAGAGTTTGCAGTGCTTGAAGATCTTTTCAAGGTGGTAAAAACCAGATTTAACGGCAAAGAAACCGATGCAACAGTATCTGTTGATACAAATATCCCCGAAAATATCATGTTTAAATGTCCGAGATGCAGAGCTACAATGTTTGTAGATGATTATGCCAGAAACAACAAGGTTTGTATTTCGTGCAACTATCACGGAAGACTGAGCGCACGTGACAGACTGAAACTCACAGTAGACAAAGGTTCTTTTGTAGAGTTTGATTCGGATATGATAAGTAAAAATCCTATTGACTTTTCAGGTTATGAGAAGAAACAGGAAGAACTCAGAGAGTCAACAGGTCTTAAAGATGCTGTTATTACAGGTGAATGCAGTATCAGAAGAATAAAAGCAGTAATAGCGATCATGGATCCTTCTTATATGATGGCGTCTATGGGCAGTGTTGTAGGTGAAAAAATAACACGCGCTATTGAAATTGCTACAGAAAAGAAACTTCCTTTTATCGCTTTCACAGCATCAGGCGGTGCCAGAATGCAGGAAGGAACAGTATCTCTTATGCAGATGGCAAAGACATCAGGTGCGGTGGCAAGACACAATGAGGCAGGTCAGTTATATATCACAGTACTTACTGACCCGACAACAGGCGGAGTAACAGCTTCATTTGCGTCACTCGGCGATATAATCATTGCTGAACCCAAGGCGCTTATAGGATTTGCAGGCAGACGAGTAATAGAAGGTACTATAAAACAGCGTCTTCCCGATGATTTTCAGCTTGCTGAGTTTCAGATGGAAAAAGGTTTTGTTGACATGATAGTTGAGAGAAAGAAAATGAGAAGTGTTCTTTCGCATCTTATGATCTTAAACAACTATCGTCCTGAAGAAATATGATAACGGAGGTGCAGTATGGATAATTATGCAAATACACTGACCCCATGGGAGCGCCTCGAACTTATCAGAAACAAGGCAAGGCCGACGATAAATGATTATATCTCTATGATATTTGATGAGTTTTATGAACTCCATGGCGACAGACTTTATGGTGATGATGCTGCTATTCTTGGAGGACTTGCGATGCTCGACAATCGTCCTGTAACAGTTATATCTCATGTAAAGGGAAGAAACATTAACGAGAATAAAAAATGCAACTTTGCGATGCCACATCCGGAAGGCTACAGAAAGGCTCTGAGGCTCGCAAGACAGGCTGAAAAGTTTCACAGACCTGTAATATGCTTTATAGATACACCGGGCGCTTTCTGCGGTATAGAAGCCGAGGAACGCGGACAGGGAGAAGCTATTGCGAGAAATATATGTGAGTTTATGACTCTGAAGACTCCTGTTATTTCTATTGTTCTTGGTGAGGCAGGAAGTGGCGGAGCACTCGCTATCGGCGTATGTGACGAGATGGCTATGCTTTCAAATGCACTTTATTCAGTTATTTCTCCAAGAGGTTTTGCAAGTATTTTATGGAAAGATGCCTCAAGAGAGAAAGATGCTTGCAATATGATGAAAATAACAGCCGAAGATATGCTCAGACTTGGCATAGCGGAGTATATAATCAATGAGCCAATAGGTGGCGCACACACTGACTTGTGCAAAACTGCTGAAAACATCAAAGAATATTTGTTAAATGTTACAGCGGAAAAATCTAAAAAAAGTATTGACGTTTTGCTCAATGAACGATATACTAAGTTTAGAAAAATAGGCGAGTTTGAAGAAGCTCAGAAATCAGTATTAAAAGACTGATTTTTCCAGTTAAAGTTTATTCTGGTGTAAACCACCATTATAATATAAAATATCTTATATCTTTATGGAGGAAATATTAATGGTATTCGAAAAGCTTAAAGACATGATTGCTGATCAGTTAGACGTAGACGCTGAAGCAATAAAGATGGAATCATCAATCACAGAAGATTTACACGCTGATTCTCTTGATGTTGTAGATCTTATAATGGCAATCGAAGGTGAATTTGATCTTGAAATTCCTGATAACGATGTTGAGAATATCAAGACAGTAGGCGATATAGTAAACTATGTCGAAGCTAACGCTGCTGAATAATTTTGTTTAAACTAATATCACCCGTCGTGAAAAATGCCGGGTGATATAATAAACAAATATATGGTGGCAAGGGAGAAAGGAAGTAACAATGAAAAAAGTTGAAGAGAAAGCATTGGTACTCAGTACATTTACATCTGCACTGCTTTCGTTTGCAGTGGTGATAGTGGGCGTTGTGGCTTTTGTTTCGGTACGTAACAAGAGCAAGCGTGATTATTGCGAAAAATGGCAGGATTATGATGAATGCGGAGTATAATAATTTTATATAAAACAAAAAAATGAACTCTCTAAAAAAGAGAGTTCATTTTTTATTGGTTAAATTATTTTTAAAGATTATTGACTGATTATTTACCTCTTCGAGAGCCACTTTTACGTTTTCCGTCGATATTTCTCTTGAGATCGCTCATTTTTTCTTCGCTGCTCTGTTTGAATTTGTTCAACATATCTTCGAAAGAAAGTTCCTGAGGCTGTTGTGGTTTGTTCGCAAATGTTTTTGGACCATTGTTGCAGTTGCCGTTGTTATTATTGTTGTTGTGGTTATTTCTGTTGTTATCGTTGTTACCGCTAAATTTCGGATTTGGCTGTCTTGGCGGTTTCGGAGGCGGATCCATTGCTTTCTTGATAGACAGTCCTGTTTTTCCGTTTTCGTCAATGTTTAAAACTTTTACCTTTACTTCCTGACCTTCTTTTAAGTGGTCTTTTATTTCATTGACATAAGTATTTGAGATTTCAGAGATATGTACCATACCTACATAGGTTTTGTCTTCAAGTGTTATCTCCACAAAAGCTCCGTAAGCAGCAATATTGCGAACTTTTCCGTCATAAATTTTACCTGTTTCAAGCGACATAAGAAAAAAATATCCTCCCTGGTTTTAGTTTCTGGATGTATCATAAAATCTGATTTCGTTTGGATAAGCGTAGTCCATACTTTCAATCGCCATTTTAAGTTTATATCCGTTTATATCATTATCTTCAAAAACTTGTTCGTATTCCTGATTTGCCTGTTTAACTTCTTCGATCTTGATATTAAGTTCTTCAAGTTCTTTTCTTTTTTCAGCAAGCTCTGCCTGATTGAAGACTATGGTAACGAGGCATATAACTGCGCAAACGATGATCGCTGTTATGCTGAAAATCTTGAGCGGATGTTTGTTTTTGGAAGTGTTTTCTTTACCCAATATTTATCACTATCCTTTTATGATAATCTGCGTTGTGAATTTTACAAGGAATACTCCTTGTATGATTTCAAAAGTATATTTACACTTTTGTTCGAGTTATATTAATTATACTACAAAACAGCGTATCATTCAAGGGTTTTTTTAATATTTTTTCTTGTAAAACGCTTTTTTAATTGTAAAAGTAAGCGGATTTATGATGTTTTTTCTTATTAAATAAGTAAATTTAACCACGATTCGTGTTATAACATTTCCAACTGTGAAAAAATAAAGGCAAAAACCGAGAATATTTCCAATTATATAGTATACACGAAAGTCCGCACGGGCTGCACCTATAGTAAAACACATAAGAAAAACGGAGTATATGATAAAAAATAATACGTCCTCTATGGCAGTGAGAACGTGGTTGTGCGGTAGTATGATACGTATGATGCGAAATATATCATAAACAACTCCCAAAGGTATTCCAAGAAGGCAGCTTGCAAGAAAGAGTGTCAGCTGTTCGTTTACGCTGAAAAATGTTTCAAGTTCTATGACTTATCACCTCTGCGGGTATTATCTGAAAAGTTTTCTGATAAACGATACCGGGCTTTTTCTGTCCTTGTCGCCATAGTTTAAAGCCCAGATATCGCCTTCTATTATCATTTCTCCTGTTTCTACACTCATACTGTTTACGTGGAGATTTTTTCCGCTTACAGTAAGTTCGCCTGACTGCGTATAGAGCAGAATCTCCTTTTCGTCAAAGTTATCAACATCGGTAACACCGGATATTGACAGAGTCTTTCTGTTTTCCATTATTATATTGTGTGATTTTCCTGTTATATTTTCTTCGCTCATTGATTTTTTCGCTCCTTGTTTAAGTTGTTACAATCAATATATATTAATATTTTTATAAAAAAAGAACTTTGTACATAAAAAAATACTGTCACACTCATATTCCTTTTTACGATTGTATATATAAAGAGAAAAAATGCGGGGAGTGATGTGGAAAGATCGATTTTTTTAAGGTATATTTTTTATTTGTAAGAAAGGGCGTGTGAAAATATGATACGAAAATTTGTAAGTATGGTTACTGCATTAGTTCTTGTTATGGGAACATTTGCAGGCTGTAAAAAAGAAGATAAGGAAAAAAGCAAGGGAACGACCGAAAATGTCAGAGTGCTTAATTATTTCAGGGAAAGTGACGGGTTTGCCCAGCCTGAGAATATGTATTATGATAACATATACAGCGTAGACGGAAACCTTGTTTATGCAGGATATATGTATTCTTCGGGAGCAGGTGAAAACAAAGCCGGAATATATGATACTCTTACAGACGAGATAAGAGAAATAGATGTATCATCTCTTGAAATAAATTTTGTGTCACGTTGCTGTATAGGAGAGAAATATTATTACATATGCTATGAAGATAAGGACGGGAAACTCTTTACGGCAAGATTTGATAAGAAAACAGGTGAGCTTGTTGATAATACCCCGACTGACTCAGAAGATTCCGCATATATCATAGAGTGCGGTGAAGATGATGAAGGCAGGTTCTTTGCATATATGCTGAATTCGTCAGACGGTGGTAATACAACAGATTCTGTTGTACACTGTGTTTATGATGATTCTATGGAACTTGTTAAGAGTACGGATATATTTAAAAAAGAATCTGTTGGCAGTGATTCTTTTTTTTCTACCATGACAATATCGACTGATGAAAGTGTATATATTTTTATCGAAAACAGTGACGGTACTACAGATATGACAAAGTTTTCTCCCGATATGGAAGAAATGTATACAGTAAAAGACGTTCTTTCTGATATGAACGGCTGGTTTTCGCAGTGCATGGTACTTGAAAACGGAAATCCGGTTATTGCGACATATGATACGGAAAATATGAATGGTGAAGGTAATGGCAGAACAAATTTTAATGAGATCGACGCACTAAGCGGTGAAATTGTGGGAAGGTATGACAGTAATGAATTTTATGGATATATTCCGATAATTCCGAGTGAAGGGTTTACTCTTCCGGAAGGAGCGGATATATTGTATCTGGATGGAACAGATATATACAGTTATAGTTTTAAGTACGATGAATTTACAAAAGTAGCTGATTTTGAAAATCAACCGGTAAGCTACGGAAATATATCATGCGGACTTGGTAAAGGCAGTGAGATATTTTTTGCGTCATATGTTGAGGAAGACAGTCAGAACGGCTGTGGGATTTATGTAGTAGACAAGGATGGAAATACTGTTACCAGACAGATACTTTCGGAAAATATGCAGATATTTGGTCACGATAAAGACACGGACGGAAATATTTGTTTTGTTTGTCGCAGTTACAACGATGATGCAAAAGAAGGTGAGCCTGAATACACTCTGACTGTTGAAAAATTTGATAAGTCATGGAAGAAAGTCGGTTCTGTTGAGCTTAAATCCGAACCGGAAGACTGGTACGAATGCAGTCTTCTTATGAAAGATAACGGAAATATCGTTGTTTCAAACTTTAACAGTGTTGTATCATTTGACAGTAACGGAAAACAGATCTCAAGTATAAGCGTGGGTGATGACAGCAGAATTTTCGGAGTGTTCACAAGTAAAGGCGAAGACTATGTGATCAGCGAAAATTATGTTTCTACTCTTACATCACTTCAAAGAGCAGACTATGACAAAAAATCTTTTGAACACGTAGCAGACCTTGATTTTGCGATAGCAGGACTTGACAAGGGCGATGACAGCTGTGATGCATTTTTGAGTACATCTGACGGTATATACGCTTATACGGTCGCTGACAACAGTTGTACCGAAGTTATAAACTGGCTCAACTCCGATATTGACACAAATGTAAACGGAACAGCATTATGTATTGACAGGGACAATATCATAATTCCTTATTATGATAACGCAAGCTATGAATCTCTTGTGAAATATATAAAGAAGGTAGACGAGCAGACTCTTGAAAAGATAAACAACAAGAAGAATATAGTACTCGCCTGTGATTCTCTCCCCGATTTGCTGAAAGAAAAAATAGTGGAGTTTAATCAGGAAAATGATAATTACAGAATACTTGTAAATGATTATTACAAATACCACAACTATGCTGACGGCATATACAGCAGTGGTCTGAATAAGCTGAACGCCGAGCTTATAGAGGGAAAGATACCCGACATTATTATAGGTAACAAATCCCTTGACACAAACCGTTATGCACAACTCGGCATATTTGCAGACCTGACACCATATGCTCAAAAGGCAGGGCTTATAAATGACGAGGAGTATTTTACAAATATAATAAAAGCATTTTCTCATAACGGAAAACAGTATCAGTTACCGCTTAACTTTTCACTTTTGACACTTGCAGGCAAAGAATCGGTTACAGGAAATGATGACAGTTTTACATTTGACGACTTTTTTGCGCTCAGAGAAGAGATAGAACCTTTCTATATGCCTTCAAGACAATGGACGATGAGCTATCTGATAAGTGACAATCTCAGTGCATTTGTCGACTTTAAAAATAAAAAGTGTGATTTTGAAAACGACACTTTTGTAAAACTCATAGAATACATAAAAGAAGAAACCATTCCCGATGACGAAATATCCGATGTGTGGTCAAGTGAGGAATATCAGCAAAAAATAGTTGAAAACCACTGTGCTTTTGAACAGCTTGGTATTTATTCTTTTGAATCGGTTGCAAGCTTCAATCAGCTTGATGTAAAAGGCAATAAGAAATCACCCGATGAAAAGCTTTCACTTTTAGGTATTCCTTCATATGATGACAGCAGTCCGCTCATATCTTCCGATACCCTTGTAAGTATATGCGAAAAATCACAACACAAAGATGAATCATGGGAATTTATAAGTTTCCTTTTCTCTGACGCTTCACAAAGTTCACTTTGCAAGCTAAATCACGGTTACCAGTACAATTTTCCGATAAAAAAATCTGTTTATGACAAACTTGCCGAATCAGAGAGAACCAAAACCGATAACGTCCATACAAATGACCGCTACGGCAATGATGTAAGACTCCGAAATATTGACAAAGATACTGCCGGGTTGCTCAGAGAATTCATATTGTCTGCAGACAGAGCAGTTGTAAGTGACTATAATATAAACTCAATAATAAATGAACAATGTGAGATTTTCTTCTCAGACGGACATTCCGCCGAAGATACTGCAAAGGCTGTACAGAGCAGAGTATCGCTTTATTTGCAGGAGATAAAGAATTGAAATTAATATATAACAACAATTCCCCGTTATGATTTGCGGGGAATTGTTGTTTATATTAAATATGAAAAATGTGTTAAATATTATAATGTTAGCTTGATTTTTATAGCGCAATGCGCTATAATTATAGTGTCAATTGATAGATTAGAGGAGAATGTTTATGATAAAAATAGAAGAAAAAAGTCTTAAAGGATTAACTTTTATTGATTTATTTGCAGGGCTAGGTGGTTTTAGATTGGCATTAGAATCTCTTGGTGCAAAGTGTGTCTATTCAAATGAGTGGGATAAATCAGTTCGAAAAGTTTATACTGATAATTTTGGAGATGTACCGGATGATGATATTACAAAAGTAGACGAGGAATCTATTCCAGATCATGATATTCTTTGTGCAGGATTTCCCTGTCAAGCTTTTTCGATAAGTGGTAAGCAAAGAGGATTTGAAGATAGTAGAGGAACATTGTTTTTTGATGTGGCACGAATTGTAAAAGCTAAAAAGCCTAAAATAGTTTTTATGGAAAATGTAAAAAATTTCGCCACGCATGATAATGGAAACACATTAGAAGTTGTAAGAAAGACAATGGACGAATTGGGGTATAGTTTTAATCAAAAAGTTTTAAATTCTGTTGACTATGGTATTCCACAAAAACGAGAACGAATATATATGGTTTGCTTTAGAAGTGATTTGAATATTGGTTGTTTTGATTATCCCAAACCTTTTAAATTAAAAAAACATGTTGAAGATTTTTTAATTTATGATGAGAAACTAGTTGAGGAATTATATGTAAATCGTTCTGATACATATTTTAATGGATTAGAGGATAACAAGTATAGTGATAAACCGATTCGTTTGGGAATTGTTAATAAAGGCGGTCAAGGCGAGCGTATATATAGTACAAAAGGAATAGCGATAACCTTATCGGCATATGGCGGTGGTGTATTTGCAAAAACAGGTGGATATTTTATAAATGGAAAAACCAGAAAACTTCACCCAAGAGAATGTGCAAGAATAATGGGATATCCTGATTCATATAAAATTAGTAATAGTTTTAATCAAGCATATAAACATTTTGGAAATTCTGTTGTGATTGATGTATTACAATTTATTGCTATTAATATTGGAAAAGCAATAAAAAAGGAAAGATGGTATGAATGAAGTAGAATTTCGTAAATGGATGATACAACAAAATAAAAATACGAAAGTAATTAGTGATTGTGTTTCAAGACTAAAACGAATAGAAAAAGAGCTTAATTATTGTGATATAGATAAAGAATATTATATTGATCGATGTGAAAAAATTCTTATAACTTTTTCTAATATGGGGAAAAATGAGGAAATGGAAAAATACCACAACACAAATTTGCCAATTGGAAAGTATTATATGAATACATACCGTTTGGCTATAAAACAATATATACGTTTTATGGATTCAATGAAATAAAAAAATGAGAAAGCATATTTTTTATGCTTTCTCATAAAAATTATAAATCATTTTCAAATTCTTTTAAGTCATCTTTGTTTTGTGAACATTTTAGCTTTATTGAAAAAATTACATTCATATTATATGTGTTCGAAAGCTTTCTTACCTCATAATTGTTGCTAGATTGTTTAGAAAGATAATATGTACTTTTGTCAATAACAAAGCGATCTGTATTTATTAATTCTTGTATAGAGATAAAAAGTTTTTTTCCTTCTGATGACAACTTGGCATTTGGATACATATTCTTAAGAAAGCTTTTTATGGTTTCGACATCTCGTTTTGCAGGGGCACGTGAACCACTCTTTTTTATACGATATTTTGCTGTAATATCAAAATAAGACGGAAATTTTCTTATCGGAAAAATAATATAATCTGTATTGCCACTAATAACGTATTTTACGTTTTTGCTTTTGTAGTAATCTATTATCCAATCAGCAAATATTGATGGGGTGAGATTAAGCGTTTGCCCTGCTGTTCCAGCCTGACTAAAATTTTCAAAATTTTTATTCATATACTTGATTATAATATCTGTTATTTTATTTTGCTTGCTATGATTTTTAGGGGAAAATATGAATATTTTTTTATCTTCGTTAGGCAAAAGTACAAATTGACCTGATTGTGCATTGGCATCTTTGGCTTCTATAAAATATTCAACAATATTGTTTTTTAAGACAGCAATATCTGAAACTGTTGAATTCATACCACCTTCGTTTTTGAATATTAGTGTTTTATTTCCGTATGTTTTGTTCAAATAATCACAACATTTTGATTCGAATAATTCTCCTGGTTTCATTCTAGTTCCTCCTGATTAAAGAAAGTTTTGATACAATTTCCTAAAGCGTTTATTACATTTACTGTCATGGCATTTCCTGCTTGCATTAGCAAATGCCTATTGCTTACTTTGGTTTTTACTTTATCTGCATAATATTTTGGGAATCCTTGTAGGAGTAATGCTTCATATCCTGAAAGATATCTTAATTCACTATTTTTAATATAATATATTCCGTCTCTTTGTGCTCGCAATGTTGGAACTTTATTGCGGTATAATCGCATATCACTCATTCGAGTATCTAAAATCAGATATTCTTCTTTTAAGAAATCGTTAAAAGAATATTTGCGTGATGCATTTATTGGATTAACTAAATACTTCATAAAGTAATCAATATCTGTTTTAGTTGGATGGTTGTATTCGTCAATAAGAAACTGATTTAAATTAGGTGTCGGTATCGGTTGTGGCCACCTGAATTTCTTGACATCTATTTTTAAATTTTTTTGAAAACCAATAAAATATACGCGTTCACGCATTTGAGGAACACCAAAGTTTAAACTTGCTATTACACGATAACTTGTGATATATCCAGCTTGGTTTAGTACATTAATAATGGTTTTTATCGTTTTTCCATTGTCATGTGTTACAAGACCTTTAACGTTTTCGAGTATAAAACATTTAGGTTGATATATTGCAAGTAATCTTGCAATATGGAATATAATCTGTCCACGATTATCTTTAAACCCTTCTTGTTTTCCTATTACAGAAAAAGATTGACATGGGAAACCGGCTATTAATAAGTCGAAGTTAGGAAGTTGGCAATCTTGAATTTTTCTTAGATCGCCATAATTTTTTTCATTTTCAGTTGAATGCATTAATTTATATGTAATATCTGCAAGCCGACTTGTATCAGATCTTCCAACACATTTAAAACCGCATTGCTCTAATCCTAATCTTCCGGCACCAATGCCTGAACAAAAGTCAAAAAAAGTTTCAATTTTCATTTTTGTCTCCAATTTTTGTGAATTAAATTATTGTTTAGATATATACAAAGAGGACAACTAAATGGTCCTCTTTGTATATATTCGATTATCCGAGAACAACTGTAATTTCGTTTGTATCTTTAAGTATATCAGCGTTGATGTAGTCACCTTTGATAACTTCGCCGTTTACGTTGATTTCCTTTACACCGCTCTGAACGTGTGCAGAGTTGTCAACTTTGATGTTGAGCCATTTTCCTCTGAAGAATTTCTTTATAGAGAAACCGTCCCATGCAGAAGGGATAGAAGGAGAGATCTTAAGGCCGTAAGCGTCAGGACGCATACCGCAGATACCTTCTACACAGCCTACCATTACAGTTGAAGCTGTACCTGTAAGCCAGTGAACGTGTGAACGTCCTTCAAATTCAGATCTTGTGGATTCTGTGAACTGGCCGTGTGCGTATGGTTCAATGACACGTCTGTCAGCGTCGTTGTTCATTGCTGCAGGTGAGCTTTCCATGAAGTACTGGAATGCTCTGTCACCGTGACCGATAAGGCTTTCTGCGAGTATTGCCCAGCCCTGTGGCTGTGAGAAGATACCGCCGTTTTCCTTTGTATCAGGGTTGAAGATGTGCATGAGCGCACCGTCAAAGTGGTGGTCTACGTATGGTGGTTCAAGAAGCTTTATACCGTAAGGTGTGTTGAGGATATCGTAAACAGACTGCATTGACTTTTCTGCACGTTCTTCTGAGGAGAAACCGGAGATAACGCCCCAGCTCTGTGGGTTGAGCCACATATTTGCTTCAGGGTCTTTCTTTGCACCAACGATTACGCCGTTTTCACGAATGCCTCTGATATAACGGTCTTCGTCCCAGCATTTGTCGAGGGAAGCTGAGAGATCAGCCTTGATTTCGTCAAGATATTTTATATAGTCTGTATCGTTCTTGCCTTCGGCATATTTTCTGAGAACGTTTATAGCATAGTAGAGCTGGAATGCGACGAATGTACTTTCGCCCTTTGCGCCGAGTCTGAGACAGTCGTTCCAGTCAGCATGGAGTCCGGCAGGCATCTTGTTTGCGCCAAGACGTTCCATGGAGAATTTTATAGCTCTCTTGAGGTGATCGTAAACTGTATCTTCGCCACCGTTTGCATATACGATAACTTCATCGAGGAATCCTATGTTTCCGCTTTCACCTATATATTTCTCGATAGTCGGGAAGAGCCAGAGAGCGTCATCGGCTCTGTATGAAGGGTGACCTGTAGCCTTTACGTATGACGGCTGGTCAGGTGTATCTTCGTGACCTGCATTATGGTCAAACTTAACGAGTGGAAGTCCTCCGCCGTTGTCAACCTGTGCTGAGATCATAAAACGTATCTTTTCAGCGGCAAGTTCAGGATCAAGATGGATTATACCCTGTATATCCTGAACGGTATCTCTGTATCCGTAGCCGTTTCTGAGACCGCAGTATATGAGAGAAGCTGCTCTTGACCAGATAAATGTGATGAAGCACTGATATGAGTTCCATACGTTTATCATGTTGTTGAATTCTTCACTTGGTGTATCAACCTGGAAGTTGCTGAGTTTACTGTGCCAGTATTCTTTGAGCTGAGCTACTTCCTTGTCAGCTGTTGTGCTGTCTTTGTAGGAGTTGAGAATTTCGTCAGCTTCAACTGCGTTTTTCTGACCGAGTATATATGTGAGTGTAACAGATTCGCCGGGAGCGAGTGTGATGTCGGACTGGAGTGCACCGCAAGAGTTTGAGTTGTAGTTCATAGAGTTGTCGCACTTGCCGTTTTCAACAGCTATCGGATTTGAGTAAGTTCTGTAAGAACCGATAAATTTGTCAAGGTTTCCGCAACCTGCTGTAACGTCAGCGCCTACCATACCGAAGAAACGTTCCTTATGGTTTGAACCTGTTTCGTCTTTCTTTTCATTTTCATTGATGTGCTGGATTATCTTATTGCCCATAAGTTCTGTACGGGAAATAAAGAGTGTGTACTGGAGGTTTACCTGATCCTGTTCATAGTTGTCTTCGTTTGTAAATTCAATAAAACCGAAAACAGAAAGGTTCTTTGGCTTAGTGTCGTTGTTTGTTATCTTTGTGTTCCATACTTCGTATGTTTTGCCAAGCGGTACATAGTATGTTACTTCTGAAGCAGTCTTTTCATATTCGGACTTGATAACAGTATATGCTGTACCGTGGATACAGGTAGTCTTGAACTTGTCGAGCGGTTTGCCTACAGGTTGCCATGAAGCTGACCAGTAGTCGTTTAAGTCGTTGTCTCTTATATAAACAAATCTTCCCGGAAGGGCCATGTTTGAGTTGAATCTGAATCTTGAGATTCGTCCGTTTGCACCTGATTTAACAAAGCTGTAACCGGCCGCATTGTTGGAAATAATTGCGCCGTATTCAGGTGAGCCGAGGTAGTTTACCCATGGTGCAGGTGTTGCCGGGTTAGTGATGACGTATTCTTTGTTTTTTAAGTCAAAATATCCGTAATTCATATCTTAAATTCTCCTTAAAATAAAATTTGAAAAGTATGGTTCTGTTATTTTTGAAAACGTGTACCTTTATAATAACATTTCTGCTCCTTATTTGCAATACCTAAAGAAAAAATCATGCATTATCAATAATTAGTAATGTGATTTTGTAGTGAAAACATAATTAAAATAATATTTTTTAATTATATTTTTAAGTAAAAGTATAATGAAAGCGTTTTGAAAAACGTCAATATACTTTTTTAAAATTTTAAGTTTTACATCAAAAAATATTTTATTTTTGTTGATAAGTGTATATAATCCATAAATTATTGTATTATTATTGACTTGAAAATAATGCGGTGATATAATGAATTACAGTGGTTATGTTTTTGAAAAATATATTTTAAGGTTAGATGAATAAGGTTAAGTAAAGATTGGGAGTGGTTTTTGTGCAGGTTCTCCGAAAAATTATCGCCGGCGTTTTTTCCCTCACAATTGTTTTTGCGATGATGAGCGGGAAAGACTCAAATGAAAAAGTATGGGCAGATGAACAAGAAAGCATCTCTGTTTCAGATGTGGGAAATGAAACAGAGATAATTCAGAGAAGAAACTGGAGATACAGCATTTCTGAAGATGGTTTTGCTGTGCTAAGAGGTTATCTCGGAAAGGAAAAAATAGCAGCTACACCTCAGTTTATTGACGGGATCGAGGTAAGGTATATTGCGTCCGGTGCTTTCAGTACCGGAAATATGACGGAACTGCGTATTTCAGAAGGCATCAGAAAAATAGATGCACAGGCGTTCTGGGGAAACTATACTATAAAGACTATAGTATTGCCACAGAGTCTTGAGGAGATAGGAACTAAGGCTTTTGCAAGTTCATCTCTTGAAAAAATAAATATACCTTCAGGTGTAAGCGTGATACCGGAAAAGGCATTTTCAGAAAGTGCGCTTAAAACGGTAACTATCGCTGATGGCGTAACTTCTATCGGAAAAGGAGCTTTTTTTGGCTGTGTAAATCTGGGGACTCTTAGTATTCCCGGTACTGTCAGTGAGATCTCTGCGGAAGCTTTCAGCGGTACTAAGATGAAAGAGGTCATTATCAAAGGTGATGTAAACAGTATAAGCGACAAAGTCTTTGCAAGAGCACAGATAGACTGTATTACTGTTTATCAGGGTACGAAGAAAATTGAGAAAAACGCTTTTTATATGGCGCAGATAGAAAGACTTAATCTTCCTTCAACTCTTGAAGTTATAGAAGATTCTGCTTTTAAAAATGCAAAAATAAATGAATTGTCTGTTCCGTCGGGTATTGTGGAAAAGAACGCTTTTATCGGCTGTACCATGACAAAGGTTACTATTGACAATAAAAAGGCAGAGATAATGTGCGGAGCATTTTCGGGTTGTGATAAACTTGAAAATCTTTGCGTAGATCTTGAAGCACCTGTGAACGGTTCGGGATTTAACGGGTGTATGTCGTTGAAGTATATAAACGGAAAAGAAGTACTCGTCCTGGGTGATGAAGGTTTTCTCAGCTTTGATGAAGAACTCAGCGATTATGTACATCAAAATTTTAATGCTACGACAGATGTCGGATTTATCAACAGATTTATTGCTGATGAGGTAAAGAAGGTAGTAAGCAGTACAGTTACAGAAGATATGAGTGATATAGAAAAAGTCTATGTTCTTCATGAATGGATATGCGGTAAGGTGTCCTTTGATATTGAAGGACAGCTTGAAATGCGCAATCATGTTGACTCGGCAGTGTTTATGAGCGAATATGCAGTTTGTGGAAGCTATGCACGAGCATTTGCACTACTTATGCAGGAAGCAGGAATAGAGGCATATTATGTAGCAAATGAAGTTCACGCATGGAATATAGTAAAACTGGGAGATCACTATTTTCATGTTGATGCAAGCTACGCAGATTACTTTGACCCGACAAGCTATGAGAGATTTCTGTCAAGTGACAGCCTGTGGGCAGAACTTTATGAGCAGTGGGCAGTTTATAAGCCGTCTCTGCTGTATAACTATGACGAAGATGTTGTTACTCCTGAATGTCCGTATTTCCTTGGAGATATCGACGTGGACGGCGCAAAGACAGGATCGGATATGCAGATCATATGCGACTATATAAGAGGAGATGTACAGATAGAAGAAGGCGACCGTGTGCTTGGTGACGTTGACTATGACGGAGAACTCACTCTTGCTGATGTTGCAGAATTTAAGACTGATCTTGTTGAGGTGCAGTCAGATACGGAGTAGTTTTGAAAAACTATTGATAATCAAAATTTGCAATATAAAAGCCAAAACTTTTTTAGAAAGAATTCCCCCACCTCTAAGGTGGGGGAATATGTTTTTACCTATATTTTTTCAATACGACACGCATGTTTCTTGCTTTCTTTATCATAATTTATCCCGATAAGCAGGATTTCATGTCCCAGTGACATAAGTTTTTCAGCATAATTCTTATCTTTTATCTGTTTTATCGCATCTTCTGCGGATTTACCATACTTGAGTTCCACAATCATAGCAGGTAAATCAACACCTTTGCGTGGTATGAACGTCAGATCAGCAAAACCGTTTCCGGAAGGAAATTCTCTTATTATTTCGTACTGCTTTCTTGCTGAATAATATGCAAGAGCAAGTGTTACAGAAAGTGAAAGTTCATTGTTGTATGCTATAACAGAAGAATTTTGACGATGCGTTTCTTCGATTATTTCAGCTACTTTCTGTTCGTTACAGTTCAGAGTAGCGTTAAGCAGTTCATCTGATTTGCGAATGGAATTCATTACCTCTTTCCAGTTACTATCTTCAATACAGTTTATAAATTCCTGCAAAACTTCTTTGTTTGGAATCCATGCTTCACCTGTTTTTTTGCTGTAAGTCAGATATCCCAGATGAATTAGAAGTGTAATGACATCATCTGCAGACTTGAAAGTAACCATGTCATTTTCAAACTTTTCTGTATTTACTTTGATTTTCTCGCCGGCAATCATTTTAATAACTGATTGATGTAAACCATCCATATCAAGCTGAATAAATACTTTCAGGGCTTCAAAGCTTTCGGTTTTTGTCCAGTAATTACTGAAAATTTTCCTGCTACAGGTAAGAACAACTGACTGTGGATTGTAAATCGAAATATCATCAATCAAATATCCGTTGTACCATTCTTTCATTTCATCAAAAGAAAGGTTATATTTATCACAAAGTAAGTAAGTTTCATTTTCTGTAAATCCCATATATTCGGAATATGGAGCTGAATCGTTGATTGAAAATTCATGATACATATTTAAAGCAGAATGTTCTCCGTACTTTTTTACAGGAAAAATGCCTGTTGCATAGTCTAAGGCAACGTATTCTTTTTCCTTAAGTAAATCACGAAGGAAATCAAGATAGTACTTCTGACCTTCGAAATCATTTTTGAAAACTCTGAAAACACAATCCCATTCATCTATGATAAATACAAACGGTACTCTATGTTCAGCATATATTTCCCCGAGCATTTCTTCAAGAGAAAAATCTTCAGAAAAATTCATATTTCCGTATACCTTCAGAAGATCACGCTTCAGTGATTTTATAAGTTTTTCAGTCATTTCCTTTCCGCCGGAAACTTTGGAAGCAAAACCTCTGACATCAAATTTTAATACATTATATTTATTGAGGTGTTTTTCAAAATCCTTTGTTTGAGAAATTGCAAGATTTTTAAACAGCTCTGTTGAATTGCAACCTTTGCTGTAATATGCTGTCAACATATTAGCAGCCATCGATTTGCCGAATCTTCTTGGTCTGCTTATACATATATGACGATTATCGGTTCTCAGAGCGGAATTTGTCATATTAATAAGCATGGATTTATCCACGTATATCTTAGAATTGACTGACATTTCAAATAAATCATTTCCGGGATTAAGGTAAATACCCATGTCTTACACCACCATAAAAATTGTTACACCATAAATTATACCATAAATACATGATAAATTCAATTTAAGATAATTGCCAAAAGTAGAACTACATTTATTGTGCACCATTTCAATAAATGAATCAATAAAGCTCGTATTTTCGATATTTATATTTTTATAATCTTTGTAGTTCTACTTTTTATGTTCATCTTAGGTTAAACTGTCAAGCTGATTGACATCTATTTCTTTGTTTGTTATACTAATATAAGCGTCTGGAAAAATTGTTGGGAGTGAATAAATTTGTTTAAAGATATTGATTTCGGAACAGGTGTCAGCAGAAAGTATATTGATTTTGAAATAAATGAAGATATTCCGTTAGAAGAACAGACAGATTTATTAAAAGAAGATTTGTTGCAAGTAATTTATGATAATAATTATATTATTGATATAGGTTGGTATCCCGAATTTGATGAGAATGGAAGTTTTAGAGTATCGGTTATTAAGGAGTATCAATGGGATAACCCGATTTTTCAGAAAAAATGCAGAAGGACAGGCTTAGTACGTGAATATTTATGTGAGTGCATTGATCTGATACATATATAACAACGCTGTTTCACACTATCCTTCGACATAGCATTAAAAAAACACCTGAGAAAAAACTAATTAAATTAAGCAAAAAAACTATTGATTTCTTGATATTCGTGTGGTATAATATTTTATAGTATGATAAGCTGGAAAGGTCGGATAATTCCGACCTTTAATTTTGTATGGAGGTTTTCCGCTTGAAAATTAAGAAAAATGGTGCTACGGAACTTAAAGTTTATCAGATAGCTCAGCCTATAGCAGACGAACTTGGTTTTTCTATATGGGACGTTTCTTTCGTAAAGGAAGGCGCAGAGTGGTATCTGAGAGTTTTTATCGACAAGGAAGACGGTATAAATCTTGATGATTGTGAAGCAATGTCAAGACCGCTCAGTGACAAGCTTGATGAGCTTGATCCGATTTCCGAGAGTTATTTTCTTGAAGTTGGTTCAGCAGGACTCGAAAGGGAACTTCTGAGAGAGTCACATTTTGATGCTTCGATCGGCAAGGATATACGTATACATCGTATAATAGCGGCTGATGGTGTAAAGGATTATGTCGGAACGCTTCTTGGCTACGACAAGACAAGTGTAAAGATTTCTGTTGACGGTGAAGAAAAAGAAGTATTGTTATCCGATGTGGCATATATTAAGATATACGAAGAATTTGATTTTGAATAAAATAATTTTGGAGGTCGTTTATTAAAATGAACAAGGGTTTTTTCGACGCATTGACAATGCTTGGAGATGAAAACAGTGTATCAGTTGAAACATTGGTGGAAAAAATAAAATCCGCACTTATGAAAGCGGTAAAGAAATCATATCCGGATTGTGAAAATATAAATATCAACATAGATCCGGAAACACGTACATTTGAAATAAGCATTATCAAGCTCGTAGTAGAAGACGAACCGCTTGACGATAACGAAATCAATATCAGCGAAGCGAGAACTATTGACCCACGCGCATACATCGGTGGAATGGTAGCTGTAAAAATCGATACTGCACAGTTTGGCAGAGCTGCGGCACAGTCAGCAAAGCAGTCAATCAAGACAGATCTCAGAGAGATCAACAGAGAAAATCTTCTCAATCAGTTCCAGAACAAGGAAAATGAATGCATAAGTGCAAAAGTAAATCAGATTGAGCCTAGTCGCGGAACTGCAACACTCATATATGACAAGACTGAACTTTATCTTTTCAAGAATGATCAGATACCGGGCGAAGTACTTAAAGAAGGCCAGATGGTAAAGGTATACATCACAGGTATCGTAAGCAAGGAAAAGAAACCGATAGTAAAGATATCAAGAACACACAAAGATCTTGTAAAAAGACTTTTTGAACTTGAAGTTCCTGAAATATATGACGGCACAGTTGAGATAAAGTCTATCTCACGTGAAGCAGGTTCAAGAACAAAAATAGCTGTATGTTCCAAAAATCCCGATGTTGATGCTATAGGTTCATGTATCGGTCCTAAGAGATCAAGAATAACAAATATCGTAAATGAGTTAAACGGCGAAAAGATCGATATAGTTGTTTACAGCGAAGATGCAGCCGAATTTATTGCAAAATCACTTGCACCTTCAGAAGTAGTAAAGGTAATGCTTGATGAAGAATCAAAATCATGTACTGTAATAGTACCTGATTCACAGCTTTCACTTGCAATCGGAAACAAGGGACAGAATGCAAAGCTTGCAGCCAAGCTTACAGGTTACAAGATAGACATAAAGCCACTTTCCGAAGTAGCAATGCAGCTTGAAGAAGAAGTAAATGCAGAAGAAACAGCAGCAGAAACTGCAGAAGTTGAAAATACAGAGGAAACAGCAGTTGAAACTGCAGAAGATGTTATGACAGAAGAAATAACTGAAGAAGTATCAGAAGAAGTTTCAGAGGAAACTGAGGAATAAGTCATGGCTGTAAAAAAAATCCCGATGCGTATGTGTTGCGGATGCGGTGAGATGAAGCCCAAAAAGGAACTCATAAGAGTTGTAAGAACTTCTGAAAATGAAGTAAAGCTTGATTTCACAGGACGTCTTAACGGCAGAGGCGCATATATATGTCCTGATAAAAGCTGTCTTGCAAAAGCAAGAAAAAGCAAGCGCATAGAGAGAGCTTTTGAATGCAGGATAAGTGATGAATTGTATGAGGCGTTTGAAAATGAATTATGATATAAAGTTTTTCAATCTTCTTACGATGTGTATAAAAGCAGGAAAACTGCTAAGAGGTTTTGATGTCTCAAAAGAGGCTGTTCTCGGCGGGGAAGCAGTATGTATAATGACTGCGGCCGGTATTTCACCCAAAACTCTCAAAGAAGTAAATTTTATATGCGAGAAGAAAAAAGGTGTAAAGGTGATCGAACTTCCTTTTGACATGGAAACTATAGAAATAAATATAGGGAAAAAGGTGGGGGTAATGGCTGTCTGCGACAAAGGCTTTGCAAAAAAGTTTTCCGAATACGTAGATGCAATGAGTGAAGCTCCGGTCTGAAAGACAGCGTGAAAATAGTAAAATCAGGAGGTATCGTATATGGTTACGGCAAAAAAGACTAAGATAAGTGATCTGGCTAAAGACTTGAACGTTAAGGCAAATGACATAGCAGAACTTCTTGAGGGAGTTTCCGATTCAAAAAAGAAACCGTCATCGGTTCTTGCAGATGAAGAAATAAACATGGTTCTTGAACATTACACTCAGCTAAATCAGGTAGCCAATTTTGATGCCTACTTTGATCAGCGAAATAAAAAGTCACAGGTAGATTCAAAACAGGAGACTGTAGAGGAAAAACCGAAAACAGACAATGTTGATAAAAAAGTTGATAAAGCTGACAAGGAAAAAGTTCAAGCCGGAAAACCAAAATCCGAAAAACCTGAACCTAAAAAAGCTGTAAAGAAACCCGAAAAACAGGAAAATAAAACTACTGTTACCGAGGAGAAGAAACAGCAGGATAAACACAAAGTCGAACCGGAAGCAAAAGTTGTCGAAAAGACAGAAGCTCCCGTACAAATCACAAATGAAGAAAATCATGAATCAGATGATAAGAGGGAAACGATAGAAAATATGAATCAAAAAAATAATAACTCACAAACAAACAAATCACAGGAAACTGCAAAGTCAGAACAGAAAATGCAGTCATCAAGAAAACAAAAAGATTTTACAAGACCACAGCAGCAGAGCAAGCCAAAGCCGGTTAAAAAACAGGCAACGGATAAGAGTACAAGCACAAATCGTGGCGAAAAGACAAATTTCAGTGCAAATATAGCATCTTCCACTCCTGAAAGATCAGTTCGTACTGTTGATACAAGAGGCAGTTATGTTGAACTTGACAAGTACAACGAAAGATATGAACAGATAGCACCAAGCAGTCATACAAAGGACAACTACACAAAGAAGCAGAAGATCAATCAGAAGTCTGCTCAGAAAAACAAGCATCTTTCAAAGAAGGAAACAGAAACAGAAAAGCTCCGCAGACTTGAACTTGAACGTGCAAGAAAACAGCAGCTTAAAGTTCTCATTCCGGATATAATAGTTGTAAGTGAACTTGCATCAAGACTTAAAGTTACTGCTACAGAAGTTATAAAGAAACTTATGGGTCTTGGCGTAATGGCTACTATAAATCAGGAGATCGACTTTGATACAGCGGCTCTTGTAGCTGATGAACTCGGCGCAAAGGTTGAAAAAGAAGTGATCATCACTATAGAAGAAAGACTTATAGATGATACTGATTCTGAAGAAGATATGGTAGAGAGAAGTCCTGTAGTAGTTGTTATGGGTCACGTTGACCATGGTAAGACATCACTTCTTGACAATATCAGAAAAGCAAACGTAACAGCATCTGAAGCAGGCGGTATTACACAGCATATCGGTGCTTACAAGGTAAGAGTAAATGATAAGACTATCACATTCCTTGATACACCGGGACACGAAGCGTTTACTTCTATGAGAGCAAGAGGTGCTTCTATAACAGATATCGCTATCCTTGTTGTTGCTGCCGATGACGGTATCATGCCACAGACAGTTGAAGCCATAAACCATGCAAAAGCAGCAGGTGTTTCAATAATAGTAGCTATAAACAAGATGGATAAGGAAGCTGCAAATCCTGATAAGGTAAAGCAGGAACTTACAGAACATGGTCTTGTTATAGAAGAATGGGGCGGAGATATCATATGTGTTCCTGTATCTGCAAAGACAGGTGAAGGTATAAACGAACTTCTTGAAAACGTACTTCTCGTTGCAGAGTTCAGAGAACTCAAGGCAAATCCGAACCGTCTTGCAAAGGGTGCAGTAATCGAAGCAAGACTTGACAAGGGAAGAGGTCCTATAGCTACACTTCTCGTTCAGAACGGTACACTCCATCAGGGTGATATAATCATTGCAGGTACATCTGTCGGCAGAGTAAGAGTAATGACAAATGACAAGGGTAAGGAAGTAAAGAGTGCAGGTCCGTCTGTTCCTGTAGAAATAACAGGTCTTGCAGAAGTTCCGAGCGCCGGTGATACTTTCAACGCTGTAGAAGACGAAAGACTTGCAAGAGAACTCGTTGAGCAGAGAAAGCACGAAGCTAAGGAAGAACAGTTCAAGGCATATCAGAAGGTAACTCTTGATAATCTCTTCAACCAGATCGCAGAAGGCGATATCAAGGAACTTCCTCTCATAGTAAAGGCTGACGTTCAGGGTTCTGTTGAAGCAGTTAAGCAGTCGCTTGAAAAACTTTCAAATGAAGAAGTAAGAGTAAGAGTTATTCACGGCGGTGTAGGTACTATCTCCGAAGGTGACGTAATGCTTGCAAATGCTTCAAACGCTATTATCATAGGATTTAACGTAAGACCTGATCCTGTTGTAGCAGAAAACGCAAAGAAAGACGGCGTAGATATCAGACTTTACAGAATTATCTATGACGCAATAGAAGAAATCGAAACAGCTATGAAGGGTATGCTTGCTCCTAAGTACAGAGAGAACGTACTCGGACGTATAGAAGTAAGACAGGTATACAAGATCTCAAACGTTGGTACTGTCGCAGGTTCATATGTGCTTGACGGTAAGGTAACAAGAGCTTGTGAGATAAGAGTTGTAAGAGACGGTATAGTTGTTGCCGAAGACAAGATAGACAGTCTCAAGCGTTTCAAGGACGACGCCAAGGAAGTTACAGCAGGTTATGAATGCGGTATCGGTCTTGAACACTTCAATGATATCAAGGAAGGCGATATCTTTGAAGCATTTATCATGGAAGAGTACCGTGAAGACTGATAAAAGATAAAGTTGAGGGAGGCATAAATCAATGGCTAGTTTTAAAGCAGGCAGGCTCGGAGAGGATATAAAAAGAGAACTTACAGCTATCTTAAGAGAACTTAAAGATCCGAGAATAGCAGAATTTCTCACTATAGTAAGAGTTGATCTTTCAAATGATCTTTCACACTGCAAAGTGTATGTTTCCAGTTTTGATGGTATTGAATCGGCACAGCAGTCGGTAAAAGGACTTACAAGTGCATCAGGATATATAAAGAGAGAGCTTTTTGCCCGTCTTAAAATGAGAAAAAGCCCCGAACTCAAATTTATAGCTGACAATTCCATCGAAAGAAGTACCGAGATCAATAAGATCATCGATAATTTTGAACACGAATAAATGTTTTGTTTTCACCCATAACTGAAAGGAAAGAGTATTTTATGCAGATAGATTACAAACAGGCAGCCGAAATAATCAGATCCTGCGACAATGTTCACATCCTGACTCATCAGAGTCCGGATGGTGATACGCTCGGATCGGGTTTCGCCCTTTACTTCGCACTCAGAGCAATGAATAAAAGAGCCGCTGTTATATGTCCTGACGGTATTATACAACGGTACAGGTTTATATGTCAGGGATACGAAGAAGAGGAAACATTTGAACCTGAATGTGTTATAGCAGTAGATATTGCTGATCCTGGACTTATGGGTGAAGTACAGCAGAAGTATGAAAATATAGTTGATCTGTGTATAGATCATCATATATCAAATACTATGTATGCAAAGAAAACACTGGTAAATCCGAATGCATCGGCAGCCTGCGAAGTTATGTATCACCTGTTTTCAGAACTCGGTACAAAGATAGATGACAATATCGCACGCTGTCTTTACACCGGAATAGCAACTGATACAGGTTGTTTCAAGTATTCAAACACAACTCCGTCAGCTCATATAATAGCAGCTGAAATGATAGGATACAATATAGACTTTGCGACTATCAACCGTGAAATGTTTGATATAAAGAGCAAGGAACGACTTTACCTTGAACAGCATATCGTAGACCATATGGAAACATATCATAACGAAAAATGTGCAGTCCTCTGTATAACAGAGGATCTCTGTACACGGCTTGGAGTAGATATGGAGGAACTTGACGGTGTTGCAGGTCTTCCGCTTCAGATACAGGGGATGGAAGTAGCTGTTACGATGAAGGAGAAAAAGCCGGGCGTTTATAAAATATCCATGCGTTCTGCCGGTAAGATAAATGTTTCGCGCATATGTCAGCAACTCGGTGGCGGAGGTCATGTAAATGCCGCAGGCTGTCTTGTGACAGGCGGACTTGATGACGCAAAAGCACAGATAGTTGAAGTTGTCGGAAAGGCGCTGGGTGAATAAGTGAACGGCATATTATGTATAAATAAACCGGAAGGATTTACTTCGTTTGATGTTGTCGCAAAGCTTCGGGGAATACTTAAAACCCGTAAGATAGGTCATGCAGGAACGCTTGATCCTATGGCTACAGGAGTGCTTCCCGTATTTGTCGGGGGCGCTACAAAAGCCTGCGACATAATGCCTGACAACACCAAATCATACAGAGCAGGATTTAAGCTTGGTATACAGACCGATACACAGGATATAACGGGTACTGTACTTGGTGAAGCTCATGATGTATCGGATATTTCAGAAGAAAAAATAAAAAAAGAGCTTGTAAACTTTACAGGTGACATAATGCAGATACCGCCGATGTATTCGGCTGTTTCTGTAAATGGTAAGCGACTCTACGAACTGGCAAGACAGGGCATAGAGGTGGAACGCAAGCCAAGGGGCATATCGGTAAAAAGGCTTGTACTTGAAGAGTATGACGAGAGCAAAGGTGAAGGTGTTTTCTTTATAGAGTGTTCAAAAGGAACATATATAAGAACTATGATCCACGATATCGGTGTTTCTCTCGGTTGTGGCGGAGTTATGACTTCACTTGTACGCACATCATCAAACGGTTTTGAACTTTCCGAATCCGTTACACTCGATACAGTACAAAAATACGCCGACGAAGGCAGAGCAGAGGAACTCTTTACACCTGTTGAAAGAGTTTTTGAAGAACTTCCCCTGATATGTCTTGATAAAAGAAATACGCAGTTGTACAAAAATGGTGTAAAGCTTTATATTGACAAGTTGGGTATTGAAAACAGCACTGAAGATGTCAGATACAGAGTTGTGTCATATGAAAGAAAATTTATGGGACTTGCTTTTGTAAAGGACGGCTGTCTGCGTGTTTATAAAAATTTTGCACAATGATCGTCCTGAAAATTTAAGTGCGTAAATATGTTTAGTTGACTAAACTGTTTTTTAAAAAAATAAGCTACTGACAATGAGGTGTTCTTTTGAAAAATATAACAGCAACAGATACTGTAGCGGAACGTCCGACTGCGGTAGCACTTGGAATATTTGACGGTGTTCACCTTGGTCACAGGGCGATATTTGATAAAGTAAAAGAGTATGAAAAACAGGGGCTTTCTCCGGCTGTATTTACATTTAAAACAGAAAGTATTTCTGTAAAACACGGAAAAAAGTACAGCTATATTTATACCAGCAATACAAAAATGAAGATTTTTGAGAGTATGGGTATAGAATATGTATATGCGCCTGATTTTTCACAGCTTAAAGGTTTGTCGTGCGAGGAATTTGTCAGAGATATACTTGTAAAAAAGATGAATGCCTCAGCAGTTGTCTGCGGACCTAAGTTCAGATTTGGAAAAGGTGCGGCAGGCGGTGTGGACGAGCTTTTTGCAATGGGTAAAAAATACGGTTTTGACGTGGGATATGTTGAACCGGTTTATATAGATAATACAGTAGTGTCATCATCGGCTGTAAAAGAGTTTCTCTCAAAGTCGGATATAGCAGGTGCGGAGCGCTTTCTCGGACACGGATACACAATAGAAGGCAGAGTGTGCGAGGGAAATCGTATAGGAAGGACGATAGACTTTCCTACGATAAATCAGTACTTCGATAAAAATCAGCTGATACCGCAATACGGTGTGTATTCTTCTGTAACATATATCGATGGCAGAGAGTACCTGTCTGTTACAAATATAGGCGTAAAACCTACAGTTGACAGCAGTGGTATCCCGCTTGCGGAAACTCACATTTTAGGTTACAGCGGAAATCTTTATGATAAAGAAATGACAGTAAGACTTACAGAATATATACGTGGTGAATGCCGTTTTTCATCTGTAGATGAGCTGAAAAAGCAGATCAAAGCAGATGTTCAGAAGGTAAAGACCACAGGAGGTATAAAATAAATGGATTTTGAAAAATTAGCAGAACTTCTGTTTCCGGATATAAAAAACACACCGGATCATTATGAAAATCTCTATCCGGCAAGAGAACTTCCCGACAAGGCAGAAGTAACACGTATAGGACCCAGCCCTACAGGATTTATCCATCTCGGAAATCTTTACAGTGCAATGGCAGGCGAACGTCTTGCACACAGAAGTGGCGGTGTGTTCTATCTCCGTATCGAAGACACAGATAACAAGCGTAAAGTTGAAGGTGCAGTAGAATCTGTAATTTCTTCGCTTGATTATTTTAATATAAAGTTTGACGAAGGTGCAGAAGTTGACCGTCAGGCAGGCAAGACATCATACGGTCCTTTCTATCAGCGTCAGAGAGCGGAAATATATCAGACATTTGTAAAGGATCTTGTAAAAAAAGGTCTTGCATATCCGTGTTTCTGCAGTGAAGATGATATAAATGCCATAAGAGAAGTTCAGACAGAGCAGAAGCTTGATATCGGCTACTATGGCAAATGGGCAAAATGCCGTGATCTTACTTTTGAAGAGATCGAAAGCAGAATCAAAAACGGTGATCCGTACAGTATGCGTCTCAGATCAGCAGGACAGCCGGGAAATACAATAAAATTCAAAGATGAAATAATGGGTGAGATAACTCTTCCTGAAAATATTATGGACGTTGTTATCCTCAAATCCGATGGTATACCGACATATCATTTTGCACACGCTGTAGACGATCATCTTATGAGAACTACTACAGTAATAAGAGGTTGTGAATGGCTTCCGTCTGTTCCGACACACGTTGAACTCTTTAACGTTCTCGGTTTCAGAAGACCGAAGTATGCTCATACAGCACAGCTTATGAAGATAGAGGACGGAAAGAAGAGAAAGCTTTCCAAGAGAAAAGACCCTGAGCTTTCACTCGGATATTATCGTGAACTCGGTTATCATCCTGAAGCAGTAAGAGTATATCTTCTCACTATACTTAACTCAAACTTTGAAGAATGGTATCAGAAAAATCAGGGCGTACCGATAGAAGAATTTAAGTTCTCCCTCAATAAAATGGGCGTTTCAGGTATACTTTTCGATTTGCTTAAACTTGATGATATAAGCGGAACACTCATTTCAAATATGGAAAGAGAAGAAGTTTACGATTATTTCTACAAATGGATGAACGAATATAAGCCTGAGTCTGTACCTGTTTATTTTGCAGACCCTGAAAAAATGGGTAAGATCATGGATCTTTGCATGGGTATCGGACAGAAGAGAAGACGTAAGGACTTTATAAACTGCATTCAGATGTATGATTTCCTCTCATATTTCTTTGATGAAATATTTGCGCCTGTTTATGAGTTTGAAAAATATGAAGATATGACTGCTATTATCGAAGAGTTCAAAAACACTTATGATTATAACGATGATGCAAGCACATGGTTCTCAAAACTTAAACTTATCGCTGACAAATTTGGCTATGCGTCAGATATGAAGGCGTATAAGCAGGATCCTGAAGGTTACAAGGGAAATGTAAGTCATGTAGCTGAGATAATAAGAGTAGCTCTTACAGGTAAGAAAAATACACCTGATCTCTGGACTATCATGCAGATACTCGGTAATGACAGCTGTATGACACGTCTTGACAAGGCTCTTTCATACCTTGGCAAATAACAATTTCGGAGGATATATATGGAAAACGATTATAAAAACAAAAGATATCAGGAAAGACCCGAATTTCCGAAAAGAGCTGTTATCACAGGTGGTATGCCTTATGGAAACAAGTCACTTCATTTTGGCCATATAGGCGGAGTTTTCGTATTTGCAGACGTATTTGCAAGATTTCTCCGTGACAGAATTGGCAAGGAAAATGTAATCTTTGTTTCAGGTACAGACTGTTATGGTTCACCGATAGCAGAAAGCTACAGAAAGCTTTGCGAGAGCGGTGAATTTGAAGGAACTATAGAAGATTTTGTTGAGAGAAATCATCTCAGACAGAAAAAGACTCTTGAAGACTACGATATAAGCACAGATCTTTTCGGTGCTTCAGGTATAGGCCGTGCTTCTGAAATACACAAGGAAGTTTCTTCAAAGGTAATAAACAAACTTTATGAAAACGGTCATCTTTCAAAGATAACAACTTCTCAGTTCTTTGATGAAAAAGCAGGCGTCTTTTTAAACGGCCGTCAGGTTGTAGGTAAATGTCCTGTTCAGGGTTGCTGTTCTGAAAAAGGATATGCAGACGAATGTGATCTCGGACATCAGTATATGCCTGAAAACCTTATAGATCCTAAGAGTACGCTTACAGGCGAAACACCTGTTATGAAAGACGTTGTAAACTGGTACTTCAATCTTACAGAGTACACCGAAATTCTTCAGGAATATATCGACAGGATCAAAAAACAGAAAAATATAAGACCGCTTGTTACAAAGACAGTAGAGGAATTTTTGAAACCTCCTGTTATATATATTAAAAATGATTATCTCGAACAGTACGAGAGCATCAAGGGCGATATGCCTGCTCATGAAATAGAGCTTGAACCGAAAAAGACTTCATTTACTATCATTTTCAAGAAACTTCATGAATGTGACGAAGCTTGTCGTGTTCTTACAGACAACGGAATAAACTACAGAACAGGAAAGACTCTTGTTCCTTTCAGACTTACAGGAAATATAGAATGGGGTGTTCCCGCACCTGTTCTCGAAGGTGAAAAGGACCTCACAATATGGGTATGGCCCGAATCACTCTGGGCACCTATTTCCTTTACTCAGGCTTGTCTTGAACAGCAGGGAAAAGATAAGGCTGACTGGCGTAAGTTCTGGTGTTCAAAAGATTCACAGGTTTATCAGTTTATCGGTCAGGACAATATCTATTTCTACGGTATAGCAGAAATGGCTATGATACTTGCTTCACAGGGTAAGGATAATTTAAATTCCGATCCTGCTGACGGACAGATGCAGATGCCGATACTTATGGCAAATAACCATATTCTTTTCCTTGACAAAAAAGCAAGCAGCAGCGGTAATGTAAAGCCTCCTATGGCAGATGAGCTTCTTGACTACTACACAGCAGAACAGCTCAGAATGCATTATCTCGGACTCGGACTCGGACAGAGAAGTGTAAGCTTCCAGCCAAAGCCTTTTAATCCTGCCGCAAATCCCGATGATGCCGATCCGGTACTCAAAGACGGTTTCCTTCTTTCAAACGTATTCAACAGAATAATCCGTACATGTTTCTACACAGTTCAGAAACACTATGACGGCGTTATGCCTCAGGGCGAAGTAGATGCTGACATACTCGAAGCTGCAAAGAAAGCTGTACTTGATTATGAAAGATTTATGTACAGATTTGAGTTCCATCAGGCGACTTATGTACTTGACACTTATATCAGAAAAGCAAGCAAGTACATGGTAAAAAATCTTGGTGATGCAGACAAGACTGAAAATGATGAGCTCAGAAGAAAGACACTTGTAAACGTGTTCCATATCATCAGAACAGCCGCAGTTCTTCTTCACCCGATGGCACCAAACGGCACAGAAATGATTCTCGAATATCTCGGACTTGACGAAAGTTTCTGGAGCTGGGACAGAATATTTGATACCATCGCAGATTTCACAGGCGGAAAAGAATACAAACTCAAGTTCCTTGAACCAAGAGTAGACTTCTTTAAACGTCACCCAAGTCAGTTTGCACAGGGCGATGAATAAGAGTTTTTAAAATATAATAAAAATAAGCCCTTGCCTTGTTATGTAAAAGTGATAAGGTGAGGGTTTTGTTTATATGTTTTGGCATACAGTTGCAAATTAAAGTAAAATCTGATAAAATAAAAATAATCGTTATGTAGTTTTCGTATCGTTTTGAAGGGAGAGTGAATTTTGTGTTAAAAAAACCTGTACCAATCGGATATGAAGATTTTAAGGAGTTGCTTGACAGAGGTTGCTATTATGTTGACAAGACAGGTCTTATAAAGGAAATGATCGATACACAGGCCAAAGTTTTATTATTTACAAGACCAAGACGTTTCGGAAAGACGTTAAATCAGTCCATGATAAAATATTTTTTTGAAAAAACCAAAGAAGATAATGCGGTACTTTTCAATGGTCTTGAGATATCCGGATATGACGGAAAATATATGTCTTATCAGGGCAAATATCCTGTTATTTCTATATCATTGAAGTCGTTGAAACATTCTTCTCTTGAAGATGTATATAAAGCTTTTGAGGTTATTGTTTCTGATGAATTTAAAAGACATATATCTTTGCTCGACAGTCCGCTGTTACTTGACAATGACAAAAAAACAATAAAGAAAATTATAGATATGAATGCCGATAGTGTTGATATAAAATTTTCTTTGGGATTTTTGTCCGAGTGCCTTTATAAAGCTTATGAAAAAAAAGTAATTGTTCTGATCGATGAATATGATGTGCCTCTGGAAAATGCACATTTTAATAATTTTTATCCGCAGGTTGTTGATCTGATACGTGGTTGTTTTGAAAAAGTACTCAAAACAAATACAAGTCTTCATATGGCAGTTCTGACCGGTTGTCTGAGAGTATCAAAGGAAAGTATATTTACAGGTCTTAATAATCTTGATATATATGATGTAACAGATGAGCCTTTTTCAAAGTATTTCGGTTTTACTAATGATGAGGTAGAAAGTATGCTTTGTTATTATGATAAAAAAGATATACATGATGTGTTAAAGCGGTGGTACAACGGATATTTATTTGGAGTTACAGAAATGTACAATCCTTACAGCGTTACTAAAGCGGTAAATAATGCGGTTCGTTCCTCCAGGTTTATTCCGGAAGCTTACTGGACAAATACAAGCAGTAACAGTATAGTCAGGGATTTTATTCTGCATTGCAATGATGATATCAGACATGAACTTGAACAACTTGTAAACGGCGGTATTGTATACAAGAAAATATATAAGGATCTGACCTATGATGATCTTGGAACTTCCGATGATCCGGACTCGATGAATTCGGAACAGATATGGAGTCATTTGCTTTATACGGGATATTTAAAACAGAGATATAATTTTGAAAAAAGTCTGTACGAATTGCAGTTGCCAGATTGTGAAGTAAAAGAAGCGTATACAAAGATTATTAATGAAGTGTTCGAGTATAAGTTGAAAACAACTTCAAGAGATGAGCTTTTTCGTGCGGTACTCGAAGGCGACGCAGAGCAGATTGAGTTGATTTTCAAGAGGTGGATTTATAAATCAATAAGTTACCATGATAATAAGGAAGATTTTTATCATGGTGTAATGCTTGGTTTGCTTTCGGGATTTGACGGATATAAGGTAAAGTCTAATCGTGAATCCGGAGACGGAAGATTTGATATCGTAATGTATGATGCAATGATGCAGAGTGTCGGAATAATATTTGAGTTCAAATTTACAGATGATATGAAAAAACTTCCGGATAAATGCAGAGAAGCTTTGGAACAGATCGAGAAAAATAAGTATGAAACAGAACTTGAAGATCTTGGCATAAAAAAAGTTATCAGATATGGTATTGCTTTTTGCAAAAAGGTGTGTAAAGTAAGTGTTGCAAAATAAGGTGAAATACAAATCAAGGGAATATGAAGGAGGATATTTATGAATTTGGAGAAATCAAAAGAAGATAGTTTTGAAATAGCTGTTCAACCGTCTATATTAGCGTTTTTGGCGTATAGAGTTCTGATTGCAATTGTTATAGGCTCGGTAATATTGATGTTGGTCAAGAGTGTTTTAGGTACTTTTAATTTTGACCTGGCTGTTGTGAAGCGAGGAATAGGTATTATTATTATTTTTGTACTTCCGATTTTATTTTCAAAAGATAAAATTAGGATAGATGGTGATAAAATAACTGCAATAAGAGTTTGCCGGTTAAGACGAACGTTTACGATAGATAAAATAAAGGAAATATTAATTACTAAATATGATGAACCCGGTACAAAATTGTGTTCAGAAATAGATGTATGTATTGGCTTGCGTACATATACAATTTGCAATCATTATGAAAACTTTGAGAGATTTTATAATTATATCATGGAGAATGTTGCACCGGGCAAGATAAAAGTTGATGATTTGAATGAAACTGAAGAGAGCGTTGAAGAAAATATAATAGAAGACGGAAAAAAAGATTGCTTTGATGTAGGAAGTGCACACCTGGCGGTATTTTTTATAATTGCTGTTTTTGTGATTTTTAGTGGTATAATATTGCTTCATTTAGTTTTTAATTCTTTTAAGCCTGACTGGAATGATTATAAGATGGCATTTTGGATATGGGTAGCAATTTCATTTCCGATTTTGTTTGTTAAAGCTAAAGTAAAAGTAAATGGAGATAAAATGACTGTTATAAAAACTTGTGGATTAAGACGTACTTTTACGCTTGACAAAATAACAAAAGTATTTATTTCAGAGCCGGATAAACCGACAAAGACAAATGTGGTGGCACGTGTAACTGTCTGTTTTGGAAAACGAGAGTTTTCAGTTGATAGTTCATTGGCTAATTACAAGAAATTTTATAATTATATTCTGGAGAATGTTGAACAGGACAAAATAGATTTGAATGTTTGGCATGTTGAACAGATATCAGAAGAAGAGATAGATGATGAGTAATAATATAATCAAAAGATGTCCGTGGTGTGGCTCAGAAGTTGAAAAGCTTGGACTAAGAACTCAAACTATAAAGAAATGCCATAAATGCGGAAAAAAATATACATACGGAGGTAGTGGATTCGGAGATAGTAATGCAGAAAAATACATAAAAATTGCATTACTTGTATTCAGTGTATTCTGCTTGTATTTAAGTGTATATTGCAAAATATTTTTGGTGGTTATGATTTTATCATTAATAGCGGTGTTTACGCTCAATTTAAATGAAATCAATTATCAAAGATATGATGATCCGGATATGTTTAAGTATAAAAAGTATATATCTACAATTCGATTTGCCCAGGATTATACGGAAAAAGAAATTAAAATACTGCTGAGCAATTGTAGTATTTTCCCGATTTGTTTTATTGATGATAATCGACAAGCAATTTCAAACGACATTTGTATTTTCGTAGAAGAAGCGAATAAACTGCCTGATAATTCATATGAATGTATATTTTCTTTTTTGCCGTTATCTGAAACTAAATATAACATTAATGAATTTAATTTCAAATTTATTTGTTATGATAATAGAAAAATAATAGGGGAAGGAATTGTATTAAGAGAGAGCACAAAATTTTAAAAAATCAACCCTTGCCTTGTCACGAAAAAAGTGATAACGCAAGGGTTTTTTTATACATACCTTGAATAAAGCCTTGTTGTAAATTAACACAAAATCTGATAAAATAAAAGAAATAACGAAAAAACTCAGTAAGGATACAGAAACGATACATCTATGTGGTATCATGATTACATAAAGGGAATGAGGTTTAAAAATGGCTTACAGAATACTTTTGGTTGAGGACGACACTTCGATATGTGAAGTAATATCTGATTATTTTAACAGCATGAGCGGAGGTTCTATGGAACTTATCATATCAAATGATGGCAGTGACGGTCTTGAGAGGATAAATAACGATAAATTTGACCTTATTCTGCTTGATGTGATGTTGCCGGGAATAGACGGATTTTCGGTTTGTCGTGAACTCAGAAGGAAAAATAACACACCGCTTATATTTATTACAGCAAGGACAAGAGAGGAGGATATTTTATACGGTTATGAACTGGGGTGTGATGACTATATCACAAAACCTTTCAGACTTTCCGAGTTTTATGCCAAAGTAAATGCCATGTTAAGACGCACTACAGGTACAGATACAGTGAGCAGACTTATTTGCGGAAAAATAAGCCTTGATCCTCATGCTCTTACTGTTTTTTCAGATAAAACCGAAGTAGAGCTTCCGCCGAAGGAATTTGCTCTGTTAAGATATCTTCTGGAAAATAAAAACAGAGTAGTAGACAGAGATACACTACTTAATAAGATATGGGGCTATGACTATTTTGGAAATGACAGAGTTGTGGACAATCATATAAAAAAGTTACGCAAAGCTCTCGGTGAATGCGGAAGACAGATAAAAACAGTCATTAAAAGAGGTTATAAGCTCACCGAATAGGAGGAGATATATAATGGCAAAAACAAAATTTTCAAAGTTTTTTGTAAAAAAATTCATCCGTGTATTTTTATTTGTTATGATAATATATGTGATAATTATGGGTGCAGTGATTTTGATATTTAAAATTCAGAATGAAAATTTCACTCTGAATGAAAGCAAGGACATACCAGATGCGATAGGAAGAGTTGAATACGAAAATGAATATTTGAGAAATAATGCATATGAATTTTTTTCGTGTATGCATAGTGATGATTTTACAAATAGTCAGCTTGGAAAAGAACAATATGTGGCAGTTACTGTTGACGACAGAGTTATTACTTTCGGAGAATTTTCATGTCTTGTTTTATTTAGGGAGAATGAAGATGAGAAAAAGACTGCTTTTTATAAGATAACCAATGAAGAGATAGTAGCACAGATAAAGGATTATTATGTTAAAGGCTATGATATTGAGATATCGGGGCTTTACTATAATAAAAATGATGGCAGTTGCATACCACAGACTCTGAATTTTTTTGAAGTTGACAGGAAAACTTATAAAAGAAGAGATTTTTGTTATAAAACAGTTGATTATGCTCCCGAAAATGCTGAAAACTATATCTATACAAATAATAATGCAAAAATTATTTCGAATGGTGCTACAGAAAACAATGAAACTTTTAAAGCATTAAAACAATGGGTAAATACTGCAACTGATTCTCCCGATATTTCAAAAATAAAAGGTGATGTCTATACAGATATGAGAACTTTTGAAACTGATAATGGTTTGCTGAAAGTTTATTTTTTATCTTCGTATGATGTTATATCTCAAATAGGCAGAGCGATAATTTATTATCTGATAGTCTGCATAATTATTTCAGTCGTTATTGCATTTGTGTGGTCAAAGATTTCATATACCGGATATTCGGCTAAGTATGATTTTGACAGCTATCGTGTAAATCTGACAAATGCACTCGCACACGACCTTAAAACTCCGCTTACGGCAGTTTTAGGATATGCAGAGAATATATCATCGAAAACAAATCCTGAGAAAAACGACTATTATGTGACTTCTATCATAAACAGTGCCACATATATGAATGATATAATAGAAAGCACATTAGAGTTTTCAAAAGCAGAGAGTATAAAAAGCGTTGTTTGTGAAAGTGTGGATATAAGAGAGTGCTTTAAGGAACAGTCAGATATTTTATGGGCTGATTTTTTGAAAAATAACATAGAACTTAAAGTTAGCGGAGATGGAAAAATTTCTGCCGATAAGAGAATGCTTAGCAGAGCAGTGTACAATATTTTGCTTAATTGTCTGAAATTTTCCGACAAGGAAAGTGAAGTTGAGATAAAAATATCTGATAAGGAATTTTCGGTTAGCAATAAGTACTCGTATGACATAAACAAATCAGCATCTGAACTCTGTATGCCATATGTAAAGGGCGATGACAGCCGAACAGGCAGTAAGGGCAGTGGACTGGGACTTTCCATAGTAAAAAGTATATGTGATGTTCATGGATTTAAATTGGATATAACTTTAAAAGATAGCGTTTTTTCTGTAACGGTGCAGGAGAAATAGATGTCGGATATTAGTGTTGGAAGTTAACAGACATATAAGAAATGAATTTTTAGGAGTAGAAGATGAAAAAAACAAATATTTTATATGTAATTACAGCACTGAGTGTGTTCCTTTGCAGTTGCAATAAAGAAAAGGAAATAATAAAAAACGAGAACGAATATATATACGAGAAGAACGTTATAAACTGTTTGCAGGTAAACGAATTTACATCGGATGTAGTGATTTCAAACGAAAAAGTATATACTGTAAATTATGAAAGCTCTACTATGGACTATGTCATAGGTTATATGGAGAACGGTGTTTTTACGTCATTTTCGTTTGATACTGCTGATAAACCCATGACAAATGTTTATTTTAGTCAAAACAATATTTTTGTTATAAGCCATGATGGTCATAAAAATACTGTTTTTATGCTTGATAAAAGCGGAAATACTATAAGTTCTGCGGATTATTCAAATACAGATTCTGTATATAGTATTGATTGTGACAGTGATGGAAATATATATGTTCTGTATATTTCATCGTCAAGTTTTAAAAGTTTTGTAGACATTTATGATGATTTGGGTAACAAGAAGGATAAAGTTTGTCTTAATGAAAAGCTGGATTCTGAGTCGGAAACGGTAATGTTTACACGAATGGCTGTTGATAAAGAAAATAATATTTATACAACAGTAAGCGCACTCGATATGTCTGATGGAACACTTAAAGATCATAAGCTTTATAAATTTTCGTCTGCTTTTGAGAAGATTTCAGAAACAGACCTCACAGAGTTGGGAACAGATATTACAAATATGTTTGTGAGCTCTTCAGGTGAACTTGTTATTTCCGGAATAGATGGCGGTTATTGTTATGTAAATGTAGTGAATATAAAAACAGGTGAAGTTGTAGCACGTTACGAAGCCGAAGGTACAGACAAGGTGTTTGAGGGTGAAAACGGCAGTCTTATATATCAGGTCGATAAAGATATTTTTGAGATAACAGATGAAAACTCAAATCAGAAGATTTCAGAGTCTGATTCACAGATTATAAGGACTTACGGCGGTGAAAAGCTTGTTATGTGTACATCAGAATTATCAGGGAAGCCTGTAATTTCTGTAAACGATAGTTCGGGAAATCAACTGGAGACAATAACAGCAAATATAGGACAAAATGATATTATAAACGATATATATGTTGATTCGGATAAATTGTATCTTTTACTATCGGATATAAATGATGGTAAACGTTCGATATATATATATGATGATGGTAAAGAAACTATCAAAGAAATGAACACTGATGACAATGAAGAACATCATCATTGTATATATAGTAATCTTTGTGTTGATAATGATGGAAATATATATTTTACAGATGAAAATGTTCTTATGCAGTGTGATGCAGAGGCTATGGAGATTTCAGAAGTTTCTGACAGTACAGTTCAGATAATGGATATATGTAAAAAATCTGATGGAGAGATAGTTGTTTTAGGAAACAATTCTGAAAAACTTTCTGTATATTCTGTTGATTCGGAAAAATTGGGACTGGAAACTTTATCAGATACTGAATTAAAAGCAGATATGCATAGTTGCATATACAAAGGCTCAGAAAAATATGATTTTATAATAGAGAATGATGGTTTGCTTTATGGATTTGACCGGAAGTCCCAAAAAACAGAATGTATATTAGCATTGAATGAAGCAGGTGTATATTCTGGTATATCGCAGTTACAATTTATATCTGAAGAACAGATGTTTTGCATAGATGAAAGTAAAAATCTTTTTTCTATCAGTCGTGTAAAAAATACAGGAGAAAAACAGATAATAGATATTGCGTGTTTTGGGTTAAATAAAACAGTAAGTGAGTATATAAACAGTCATTTTTCCGGCTCAAAATATAAAATAGAGATAAAGGACTATAATAAAAGCGGAAATGGTGGTATAGAGCAGTTTAATCTTGATATTGTATCGGGTGATACTCCGGATATTATTATTTCACGAAGCAATATCGATATTGCACAGTATCAGAAGAACGGATTACTTGCTGATCTTTCCTCGTATATAGAAAATGATGGAACGATCAACAGAGATGACTATATGAAGTGTGCGTTTGGTATGAATAATGATGGTGAAGAAGTCTATACTATAAACCCTGAATTTGTACTTAAAACGATTGTAGCAAAAAAATCTGATGTAACAGATGATCCATGGACATATGACGATCTTTTTAACTATAAGACAGATGCAGATAATATATTTTTCATGACTTCTTATAATGAACTTATTCAATATTTTATGGCAGTATCAGATTCGGAATTTGTTGATATAGACACAGGAAAAGTTGATTTTGATAATGACAGATTTAAAAGTATTCTTGAATTTTGTAAAGAAAACGGTATTAATCAAAGCGATATATCAGATCCGAGTGATAATATGGAATTCAGAAACGGTAGCTGTTCTTTGAGTATTGAAAATATAATAGGGTTCAGATACTATAATATTTTTGAAAAAGCTATTGTTGGTGAAGATATAGCTCTCAGAGGAATATCTGCTGATGGTGCAAATGATTTTTCAATAGGATATGTAAATACGTTTTCTGTTTTTAAAGATTCTGAAAATAAAGATATAGCGTGGGAAATTATTCGTGAATTTTTACTTGATGAATATCAGGACAGTCATGCACTTACCGAATTGAGTACAGGATTTCCTGTAAAAAAATCTTCTGTTGATAAAGCTGTGGACTTTGCTCAGGATACCAGTGATGAAATGCTACAACAGTGGATTATAAACGATGAACTTATAAATATAGGTACAATAAGTGATGAAACTGTTGAAAATTTACTTTCAAAGATAGAGAGTGCGACGCTTGAATATAAAGTAGATGCGACAGTGCTTTCTATTATACAATCAGAATCTGTTGCGTTTTTTGAAGGCGATACAGATGTTGATAAAACAGCAGAAGCTATTCAGAATAAAGTAAATCTTTATATTAACGAAAAAAAATAATATGAAATAAAGTATACATAAAGAGGAATGAGAAAAATGACAGGACTAACACCGAACTTTGAAAACAAGACTGCGCTTGAAAATTATGTATATTATCATATGATTCTGAAAAAAGCAAAATATCAGCAAGGAATATTTATACTGTTTGAATTATTGTTTATGTATTCAACCTTTTGGTCTTACTGGATTGGAGCACGTAAGATAATAATGCCTGCAATGATATTTCTTGTGATAAAAGAAATATATATAATTTCAACTCATGCTAAAAGAAAAGCATTGATATCTTTTGTGGGGAATTTTATTACAGCGTGTATAATGTTTGTAGAGGAAGTATTAATAAGTTATGTGAGTCATATAACTTTATTTCAGGCTTTAGGCTTCTTTGTCTTTGAAACATTTCTTCTGCCTACAGTATTTACCCACATTTCAATGTTTCGTTATGAGTGTATAAAAGAGTCACTCTCGGAACTTAAGGACTATCCGTACTTTTTTACACATCAGTACGAACCGGGAACAGAGGTGGAATTTACGGAGTTTGATGACAGCAGAAACGATAAACATTTGAAAATAGCACTGCGTGATATCGATTTAAGAAACAGAGTATCTAAGAAATTGAATATTGCCTGTATCATTGGCATGACAGTCGGAGTAACTCTTATGCTTACTACTATCTCTAAAAATTTTTCCTTGAAAAACGCAGAAGAGTATTCTCAAGAAAAGTATTATGGTGCGTCTGAGTCGTATGTAAGTATAAAATTGGACTTTTCCAGTGCTATTGAAAGTTCTGTCGGAGATAATAAAAATTCTTACTGGATAAGGTTGCGTGATGATGAGAAATATGTATATGTAGATGTTAATAAAAAATATTTTGATGAATTATCAGACAATCGCTATCCTGTAGCAGTTAAGGGGAAAGTTTACAGAACATATGAAGATGAGCATATAAATATAACCAGACTTGTAATCGGATTACGTGGAAAAACACATTCAGAACTCACTTCCAAAGACATCGAACAAATAGAAGAAATCGCCCGTACCGATATATACATAGATGTTGTAGATGAAAAAAGCATAGATAATATCCTTACATTATCACTCTTACTCACACTGATTTCATTTGCCGTATACACGTTTTCGGTCACATTTATAAGAAAAGAATAGTTTTGATTTGATTCTTTTTCCAAAAATACAAAATATACATCTCTTGTTTCAGAAAGTCAACAAGAAATTGAAATAAAAACGAATTTTTCGGATATTAATTTCAATAAATCATGAGAACTTGAAATAAAATGTCTTCTGAATTTTTTATATTTCAAAAACTATGAGCAAATAAAAATCTTTCAAGAAATATCTCCCGATATCAATCTGTCGGGAGATAAATTTTTATTATTCTCTTAAAATTATCATTCCATTATCACATACCATTGCTAAAATTTAAAATACAATAATTATTATGATTGCTCCAGGAGGATTTTTACATATTTCTGAATGGGGCAATATATATGTTATACAGTATCATAAAGGAGGAAAATTTACCGGTGATTGAAGTAAAAAATCTTTCAAAGTATTATGGTGATTACAAAGCTGTAAATGACATTTCCTTTGAAGCAAAGAGTGGAGAAATACTTGGTTTTCTCGGACCTAACGGTGCAGGAAAGTCCACTACTATGAATATGCTTACAGGATATATTTCATCTACATCGGGAAAAGCGATCATCAATGGCGTGGACATAATGGAAAATCCTAAAAAGGCGAAGTCTTTTATAGGCTATCTTCCCGAAATACCGCCTCTCTATCTTGATATGACAGTGAGCGGATATCTCAACTTTGTCTATGACCTCAAAAAATGCAAGCTTTCAAGAAACAAGCATCTTCAGG
>SVNW01000055.1 GCA_015066745.1 Ruminococcus sp.
ATCAGCTAGCATTTGGTTGTATATAAATCTGACACAACCAAATGTTTTGGCAAATAAAACTTTTTGCTCTTCATTTGGATATATTCTGAATTTATATGCTTTGTTCGCCAAAATGTCACTTCCTTTTCGTTCCTTATATGTTTTAATGTACAATAATATTTAATTAATTTCAGTTTATCATATTATGCTACTATTGTCAAGTGATGAAAATGGCGCAATTCATCCCCCACCTTAGAGGTGGAGGAATTCTTGCTGAAAATAGTTAAAAAAATCAGTCGCTTTATCATTAAGATAAAGCGACTGATTTTTTATGTTATATGTACTTAATTAATAACCGTTAAGATGGTATTTTTTCATTTTTGCCGGGTAATTTTTATATGAGATATCAAGATCTACATAGTTTTGTGAACCATTAAGCCCGGTGATATCTGTACCATCAACTTCACCCGTCTGTGAGTACTGCCACATTCCGCATGGCATATTTGGCTCAGGTATCGAATAACCTGCACACCATATATCAAAATTATCAGATATTCTTTCAAATTCGAGATATCTTCCTGAAAAATCAAGATTTGTATAGAACATTGAATAATAACCATTGCTCTGTATCGTGTTCAGAAAAGCAATAACTGTATCTGTAAGCAATGTTTTATTATCAGCAAGAGGATTGTTGTTGAGTGATCTGTACTCAAAATCACACACTACCGGATATTCAAGCTGGTAACCGGAAATAGTGTCAAGACAAGCCTGTGCTTCCATCACGGCTTCCTCAACACTCTTTGCATTTGAGAACCAGTATACACCGCAATTTATGCCGGCAGCCTTAGCACCGTTTATATTTTCATAAAACTTTGACTCAACCTCTGTACCTTCGCCTGCTTTTATTATCGCAAACTGTACTCCTGCATTTTTGATACGTTGCCAGTCGATAGTCCCCTGCCAGCGTGACACGTCAATACCACTGCATGTGATATCGCTGTCATCTATTTCTTCTGCCAAAGGAGGACTTGCTACTGTATTATCCACAACAGCATGCTGTATCTCCGGTTCAAGATACTCGACCGGTTCTGTTATGATAATAGGTATCTCTTCTGTAACAGTGGTTACTTCAGCTTCTGTAATTGTCTGTGCTATTGTAGTCACTACAGGCTCTGTTACGACTGACTCTGTAGCTGACGTACTGTTCTGAGTAGTTTCAGCAGGCATAGTTACCGTAGTAACAGTTGTGACCGGGTTTTCTTTTTTTATACTACTTTCTTTAAAAACTTCTTCAAGTTCCGATACCGGACTGTTATATAAGCTTAACATACAACTCTCTGACTTCAGATTTCTTACATCTTTACCTGAATTTTTTGCATTACCTGAAAAATAAGTAGTTGTAACAGAATACCCCGACATAAACCTGTCATATTTTCCAAATGTTACACCTGTAGCTAATGCAGGCAACATTGAACAGACAAGCAATCTTACGATTTTACGTCTTAACATTTTTACACCGCCATTTCTCTTTATTTCCCTAATTGATTTTATTATATCAGATTAAACGAGAAATGTCAATACAATATTTGTTTAATATAACCTAATATTCAACGTTTAAGTGCCCTATATTTATTTGTTTTTATCTCTCTTGTATTCAAGATACTCTTCATATGTGCCCATTCTGTCGATTATTCCATCAGGTGTTATTTCTATTATTCTGTTTGCAACTGTCTGAAGGATTTCATGGTCATGTGATGTGAAAAGTACAACGCCTTTGAAACTTTCAAGTCCGTTATTTACTGCTGTGATACTTTCAAGGTCAAGGTGGTTTGTAGGCTGGTCAAGCAGAAGTACATTTGAGCCAAAAAGCATCATTCTTGAAAACATACATCTTACCTTTTCTCCGCCTGAGAGTACATTTACAGGCTTGTACACATCATCACCCGAGAAAAGCATTCTGCCAAGGAATCCTCTTAAATATGTTTCAGTCTCATCGTTTACAGAGTACTGTCTTATCCAGTCTACTATGGAAAGAGTACAATCATTAAAATATTTTGAATTGTCTACAGGGAAATATGAACATGATGTAGATACACCCCATTTGAAATCTCCGCTGTCAGCTGTTTCTTCTTCCATGAGTATCTTAAAGAGCATCGTAACAGCCTGCTCATTTTCGCTTATAAAAGCTACCTTGTCTTCTCTGCCAAGTGTGAAACGTACATTATTGAGAAGTGTTTCTCCATCAACAGTCTTGCTGATATCATTTACAGAAAGAACTTCTTTACCAAGCTCTCTGTCAGGAGTAAATCCTATATACGGATACTTTCTGCTTGATGCAGGCATTTCTTCGACTGTTATTTTTTCGAGAAGTTTTCTTCTTGAAGTAGCCTGGCTTGACTTTGATTTGTTAGCTGAGAAACGTTCGATAAATGACTTGAGTTCTTTTATCTTTTCTTCAGCTTTCTTGTTCTGCTGTTTCATCATACGCTGGATAAGCTGGCTGGATTCGTACCAGAACTCGTAGTTTCCGACGTACATCTTTATCTTGGTATAATCTATATCAACTATATGAGTACATACATTGTTGAGAAAATGTCTGTCATGAGATACAACAAGAACTGTTCCAAAATATTCAGCAAGAAAATCTTCAAGCCATCTTATAGCATCTATATCAAGGTGGTTTGTAGGTTCGTCAAGAAGGATAATATCAGGATTTCCGAAAAGTGCCTGAGCAAGAAGAATCTTTACTTTTTCCTTACCTGAAAGAGCTGACATCTGCATATAGAGAAGATCTTCTGACATACCAAGTCCCTGAATAAGCTTTGAGGCATTTGATTCTGCTTCCCAGCCATCAAGTTCAGCAAATTCTGCTTCAAGTTCAGATGCATGTATACCGTCTTCTTCTGTAAAGTCCTCTTTGGCGTATATAGCATCTTTTTCCTGCATAATGCTGTACAGCTTATCGTTACCCATTATTATTGTATCAAGAACTGTATATTCATCATAAGCAAAGTGATCCTGCTTTAAAACAGACATTCTGGCATCTTTTTTTATTACTACTTCTCCTGTAGTAGGTTCAAGTTCAGCACTGAGTATCTTGAGAAATGTTGATTTACCCGCACCGTTTGCCCCTATAATACCATAGCAGTTACCATTTGTAAATTTTAAGTCTACATTTTTAAAAAGCGTTGTTCCGCCAAATTGCAAACTAACATTTGAAACGTTAATCATGTGTCCTCCTAATATAGTTTAGTAGTTTTTTTATGTGTGAAAATACACATACATTTTTATTATATCAGTAATATCTATTTTTTTCAATTAGTTTATTATACAAAATACAATATAAAGCCAAAACTCTTTTGTGTAAATATGTACACAATAAGCAATCGATATCTGTGTATATTAACAAATATATTCAAAAGAGTTGACAAATCTTTCTTATCATGTTATAATTAAGACAAGTTAGAGCAGGAATATTGAACGTGATTTTTACGCAAAAATGATTTTTGTTTTTGTGTTTAAATACTCCAAACTCTTTTTTCATCATTCTTTTCTTTTCTGTTTTTTTAAAAAAACACACAGTTTTTTCTGTGTGTTTCTTTTTTTATCTTATTTTCTCTTATTAAGCGTAAGCTGTTCTCTTGCACTCTGCATAGTAAGTTCACTCGGATCATCTCCGCTCATGATACGTGCAACCTCTTTGGCTCTTCCTTCAAAATCAAGCTTTACTACATCTGTAACAGTACGGTCCTCTGCTGTTTCTTTTTTTATAAGAAGATGATTATCTGCCATAACAGCCATCTGAGGCAAATGTGTTACACACAATACCTGTCTGTATCCGCTTATCTCCTGAAGCTTTATACCTATCTTCTGAGCCGCTCTGCCACTTACTCCTGTATCGATTTCATCAAAAATAAGTGTCGGTATATCATCTCTGTCGGCTATAACTGTTTTTAACGCCAGCATTATTCTTGAAAGTTCACCACCGGACGCTATTTTTGAAATAGGTTTTGGCGTTTCACCTTTATTTGCAGATATCAGAAATTCTACAGAATCCATTCCGTTTGAAGAAAGTTTTCCTTTTTCATGTCTGATATCCATAATAACATTTGGCATATCAAGAAATCTGAGTTCTTCTGTTACTCTCTGTATAAATTTTTCAGCTGTCTGCGCTCTGTACGCATACAGTTTTTTTGCTTTTTCTGTAGTTAAAGAAAGACAGCGTTCTTTCTCTTTTTCAAGAACCTCAATCATTTCGGTGCTGTTTTCAAGAGTATACAACTCCTGTGCTGCATCTTCATAAAGTGCTATGATATCATTGAGATCCATTGCATATTTCTTTTTAAGACTGTTTATAAGCTCATATCTTTTCGATACAAAATCAAATGTTTCATCATCTATTTCAAGTGTCCCTGCACAGTGTGAAAGTTCTGAACAAATATCAGAAAGTTCTATTTTTATCGAAGACAATCTTTCAAGAACAGGATCTACTGCAGGATAAACATCTGATATAGATTCAAGATGACTTTCAACCGTATTTATCATATCGACTACACAATCACCGTCACTGTCTATACAAAACTCTGAAGATACAAGTGCTTTTATTATATCCGTACTGTTTTTTAGCATATTGTATTCTTCTTCAAGTTCTGTATCTTCATCTCTTTCCAGTTCAAGAGGTTTTATCTCGTCTACCACTGACTGAAGATACAGCCTTCTCTGATTAGCCTGAGCACAACTTGTCTTTAGTTCCGAAAGCTTTCTTGCAGCGTTCTGAAGATTTTTAAATGATTCTTTATATTCAGCAAGAAAAGAAGCATCTCCTCCGAAACTGTCAAGTATAGAGGTATGTTTATCGGGTGAAAGAAGTATCTGATTATCATGTTGTCCATGAATATTTATAAGAAGTTCTCCAAGTTCCCTTAAAACAGATACTGTAGATGTACGATTGTTTATCCTTGCAACACTTCCGCCGTCAGCGTTTATCTCACGGGTAACAGTTATTTCATCATCAGAATACTGTATGCCAAGTTCGTCAAGCTTTTTTTCAACACTTTCCGGAAGTCCTGTGAATAAAGCTGTTATAACTGCTTTATCACTTCCTGTACGCACTATATCCTTTGTGACACGCTGTCCTAAAACTGCATTTATACCGTTTATAAGAATAGATTTACCGGCACCTGTTTCACCTGTAAATACATTAAATTTGTCTTCAAGAGGAATGACCGCACTCTTTATAACAGCAAGATTTTCTATATATATTTCTTTAAGCATTTTTTCATGTTCTCCTTTTTATGTCATCAGTTATTTATGATTTTTTTAATCGATGATGCAAGTTTTCTTGCATTTTCTTCATTTCTCAGAAGTATAAATATCGTATCGTCTCCGGCTATAGTACCCAGTATCTGATTATATTTCATCGAATCTATCATGGCACATGCTGCCTGCGCCATACCTGTATGACACTTTATTACAACCATATTCATTGCATAATCAACGCTGATTATCGTCTGTATAAGAAGATTTGAAAAACGTGCATCCTGATTTTCAGAACGCACATATTTGTATCTTCCGTTTTCATTAGCTTTTACTATACGAAGCTCCTGTATATCTCTTGAAACTGTTGGCTGTGCAACATTGAATCCGGATTTTATAAGCTCGTCAAGTAAAGCTTCCTGTGTCTCTATATTTTTCTGAGATATTATCTCAAGTATTTTTTTCTGTCTTTTATTTTTCATCAGATCACCATTATCCCTTGAGAGAACGCATAAGCTTATGATTGAGTGCATCATGAAATGTAACACCTGTCATATCGATAAGTTTTACTTTACGCTCTGACTTTCTGATCATAAGCTTTTCTCCGCGTTCTAATTTTACCGGTCTGTTTCCGTCTACCGAAAAACAAATATTTGTATCTTCATCAGAATTATGAGTAAATGTTATCACTTTATCTGCTGTATATATCATAGGACGCACAAAAAGAGAATGGGGACATATAAGGTTCATCTCTATGCACTGTATTTCAGGTTCTATTATCGGTCCTCCTGCTGAAAGCGAATATGCTGTAGAACCTGTAGGAGTTGCAAATACAACACCGTCTGCACGATAATTTCCTGCAAGATTTTCATTTATGTATATATCAAAATCAATTATTTTTGCATACATACCTGTAACAACAACATCATTGAGTGCGTGATATGAATTAGTATGACCGTCTGACTCAAAATCAGCTCTCAGCAACATTCTTTCAGAAATCTGATAATCTCCTGTAAAAAGCTTTTTTAAAAGTTCAAGATTATCTTTCTCAACTGATGCCATAAATCCGAGATGTCCTGTATTTATACCGAGAAGTTCAGCATTACTGCTTGAAAGTTCAGCAGCACATTTAAGTATAGTGCCATCTCCGCCTATTGCTATAGCTATATCTGCATTGTCTGCAAGTTCTTTGAACGAAGCAAACTTTACAAAATCCATACTGTAAAAATCTGATCTGTATTTCAGATCCATACCTATTTCCGCTCCGAGTCCTGCCAGTATACTGCATACTCCGAGTGTACATCTGTATGCATCTTTTTTCATCAGATTCGGAAAAACAACAACCTTCATTACTTATCCTTTCTTAAAAGCCTCATTTACGAGAGAATCTGTATCAAACGTTATAATATCCGGCCCAGATGTTTTTTTCAGATACATAAGATATTCGATATTACCATCTCCACCCTTTATCGGCGAAACACTAAGCCCCGATACGCCAAGCCCAAGCTCCGACGAAAACATTATCATTTCGTTAAGTATACGCTTATGGACACGAGGTTCTTTTACTATACCCGACTTTCCTATATTTTCTTTTCCTGCTTCAAACTGCGGTTTTATAAGGACTATAGCCATACCGTCATCTGTAAGCAGATCTCTTATTACCGGAAGAACAAGTTTTAAGGAAATAAATGAAACATCTGTAGCGATAAATTTTATATCCTCTTTAAAATCTGACCTTACAGAATTTCTTATGTTTGTCTTTTCCATATTGATTACTCTGTTGTCAGAAAGAAGTTTTTCATCCAGCTGACTATGCCCTACATCAAGTGCATACACAAGCCTTGCACCATTTTGGAGCATACAGTCTGTAAATCCGCCTGTCGATGCACCTATATCAAGACATACCATACACGACAGATCAACTGAAAATACCTCCAGTGCTTTTTCAAGTTTCAGTCCGCCTCTTCCAACATATTTGTGAATATCTCCGATAACAGTCATAACATCGTCTTCACTCACACATTCGGAAGGTTTAAAACAGACTTTACCGTTTATCTGAACATTTCCGTTTTTTATAAGCTTTCTTGCTCTTTCACGACTTTTGCAAAGACCTCTCTGATACAATGCCAGATCAGCTCTTATGTCAGGCATCATTTTCATCTCCATATAAATTATTTCTTACGGTATTTATCATTCCATCATGATCAAGGCAGTATTTTTTCAGCTGACTTTTAACCGATGCCTGTTTTATAAAACCTTCGGGTGCTGTTATATGATAGTTTCCTCTGTAACCTGTACTGTAAAGTTTCATCATGAAATGTTCAGCTATACCACCTGTTTTCATACCTTCTTCAAAGAAGAAAATATTTTTGTATAAAGAAGCCTTCTTTACACATTCGTCAATAACAGGAAATATTTTAACAAGTTTCATACAATCGCATGAAATATTATATTCTGACAAAAGTTTACGGCATACCAAAGGAAGATTTGCTGAAATACGTCCGTAACTTATTATAAGAGTTTCACTGTCAGGATTTTCATTTATAATAAAATCTTCACCTGCTGTGAAATCTTTTTCTTCATTGTTTTCATTTCCGCGCGGATAACGGATACATACGAGTCCGTCATATTTATCTATTGCTTTTCTGAGTGAAAGACGAAGTTCATCATAGCAAGACGGAGAAAAAACAGTTACATCCGGAACTGTAGTAAGCATAGGAACATCAAAAAGTCCCTGATGCGTTTCACCGTCTTCGCCTACAAATCCTGCACGGTCTATACCTATCACAACATGAACATCTGAAAGTGCCGCATCATGTATAAGCTGATCATATGCTCTCTGCAAAAATGATGAATATACAGCAAATACAGGAATAAAACCCATACTTGCAAGCCCTGCTGAATATGTTACAGCGTGCTGTTCTGCTATACCTACATCAAAAAATCTGTCATGAAATTTTTCAGCAAAGAACTGCAGACCTGTTCCGTACTTCATAGCTGCTGTAATCGCACAAATTTTATCGTTATACACTCCAAGATCTCTTAGTTCATGACCGAAAACAGAAGAAAATGAATCTGATGTTATTACTTCTGAATTTCCTGTAACAACATCAAATCTTGATATACCATGATATTCTCCGGGATTTTTTTCAGCAGGAAGATATCCTTTTCCCTTGGTAGTATTTACATGAACAAGAACAGGTTTTCCAAGTGATTTTGCAAGAGTAAGCACTTCGTCAAGTTCTTCGATATCATGACCGTTTACTGGTCCAAGATATACAAAACCAAGATCTTCAAACATCGTATGACCTTTGAGAACCATACCTTTTATAGCTGTCTTTGATGCACTTATCGCCTTGGTTATCGGCGCTCCTACTACCGGAGTCTTTTTAAGCATCTGTTCAACAGCTACTTTAGTATTTACATATTTTTGTGTACTTCTTAAATTAGAAAGATGCTTTGCGAGAGCACCGACATTTTTTGATATAGACATATCATTATGATTAAGTATGACTATAAGATTGGAATTTATTTTACCGGCATTATTAAGACCTTCATATGCCATTCCGCCTGTAAAAGCACCATCCCCGATAACTGCTACAGCATAGTTTTTCTTATTCTGAAGTTTCATAGCTTCCGCTATACCGCAGGCTACCGATACAGAAGTACTGCTGTGACCGCTTACAAATGAATCATGCTCCGATTCATTTGGTTTAGGAAATCCTGATATACCGTTTTCCTGTCTTAAAGTACCAAACTTATCAAGTCTTCCTGTAAGAATCTTATGGGTATAGGACTGATGACCTACGTCCCATACTATTTTGTCTTCCGGGGAATCAAAAACTCTGTGTATAGCTAATGTGAGTTCAACGACTCCAAGATTTGAAGCAAGGTGACCACCTGTACGTGAAACAGTCTTTATGAGCACTGATCTTATTTCTCTGCAAAGTTCCCTGCACTGCTCTGTATCAAGCTTTTTGAGATCACCCGGAAGAGAAAGCTCTCTTAACAAAAAAGCATCTGTCTTTTTTTCTTTTTCAAAATTCATTTTAATCTATCCTTTTACAGGAATCAATATTCCGATAATTATCCCGACTATAGCACCGCCGACAACTTCAAGCGGTGTATGCCCAAGTAATTCTTTGAGTTTTTTGGGAACTTTATTTTGTTTACTGCCTGTATCTGAAACATTATCATCAAAAATAGTATCATTTATTTTATTTAGTGCTTTTGCATGCTGACCGGCAGCATATCTTACTCCCATAGCATCATAAATAACTATACATGCAAAGATGAACATAACACCAAATACAGTTGAACTTATCCCCTGAGCTCTGCCGACTGCTATAAGTGAAGCTATAACCATAGATGTATGTGAACTCGGCATACCACCTGCACCGACAAGACGTTCATATACTACTTTGTCGCTCTTTACAGCATATAATACGGTTTTTATTATCTGTGCCACAAGCCACGCAAGGACACCGCTTGCTATTACTGAATTATACATTTTAAAATATCCTTTTTGAATATATTTATTTTTTTCTGCAAAGCAGTTCTTTGGTAAGTTCCGTCAGAAATTCGTTATCATCAAAATTTTTAAGGATATCAAGTGCTTCGGAAGTGATTTTATCAGCTTCCTGACGAGCCTTTTCTATACCCATGATAGTAACGAATGTAGTTTTATTCTGCTGGCTGTCACTTCCGACAGGTTTACCCAACTCTTCTGTAGTCGAAGTAACGTCAAGAATATCATCTATTATCTGAAAAGCCAGCCCAAGTTTTGAAGCATACTCCTGTGCAAGAAGAATTTTTGCATCGTCAGCACCTGCTGCTATACAGCCCATACGACAAGCTGTCTTTATAAGCTCTCCTGTTTTAAGAGAATACATATGTCTGAGATTCTGCTCATCAACAGTTTCTCTTGATTCATTTTCTATATCAATTACCTGTCCGCCTGTCATTCCGTACATTCCTGATGACTTTGAAAGATCAGCAATAAGTTTTATTTTTGTATCACTGTCGATATTATCATCTTCAGCTATTATCTGAAAAGGAAGAATGGCAAGTGCATCTCCTGCAAGAATTGCGATAGATTCCGGATAAGCCTTGTGACAAGATGGTCTTCCTCTTCTGAAATCATCATCATCCATAGCAGGAAGGTCATCATGAATAAGAGAAAATGTATGGATCATTTCAAGACCACACGCTGCTGACAAAGCTTTTTTTATATCTCCTTTGCATATTCTGCAAAATTCCATCAGAAGTACAGGACGTATCCTTTTTCCTCCTGCTGAAAGTGAATACATCATTGCTTCTGCAAGAGTTTTCTGAGGAGTGTTTTTTATTTTATCTTCTGTATAATGTCTTAATTTATTCTCTATAATTTTTATATATTCAGAAAGTTTTTGATTTACAATATCAGTCAACTTCATTTCCTCCAGACTTGTCAGATGTTAGTTTCAACTTTGCATTTTCAAGTTCACTGCGACATTCGAGTGAAAGTTTCATTCCTTCTCCGTATATCTCAACAGCTTTATCCAGAGAAAGATCTCCTTTTTCAAGCGTGAAAACTATCTCTTCGAGCTTTTTTATTTTATCTTCAAAAGGCATTTTTATATCTTCTCCGTTTCTGAAATTTCTGCATTTGCAATTCCGTCTGAAAACTGTATTTTTATCTTGTCACCTGATGATAAATTTTCAACCGAAGTGATAATTTTATCATCACTGTAAACAACAGAATATCCTCTTGTAAGTACTTTAAGAGGATTTAAGGCGTCAAGTTTTGAAATATTGCTTAAAAGATTTCGCTGAGATTTTTCAATAATTTCTCTGAATGCATTTTCCATTCGGTTTTCAAGTTTTATATGATTTGAAATATTTTTATCAAGCATTGCCTGAGGTGAAACAAGATATAATCTTGAAAGCAGATATGTTATCCGTTCTTCTCTTCTGTTTAGCAGCATCTCAAAAGAACTGCGGAGTCTGTCTTCCGTCAGAGAAATTCTTTTTAAAAGCATCTCTGATGATGGAACAACAAGTTCTGCTGCTGCCGAAGGAGTCGGAGCACGCATATCGGCTACAAAATCTGCTATAGTAAAATCTGTTTCATGACCTACAGCACTTACTACCGGTACTTCTGCATTATATATACAATATGCAAGCTGTCTGTCATTAAAAGCCTGCAGGTCTTCATATGAACCCCCGCCTCTTCCGAGGATTATAACATCACACCCGTCTGACTGAGCTTTTTTAAGACCGTTACACAAGGAAACCGGTGCATCTGTCCCCTGTACAAGTGAATCATAAATACAAAGTTCACATATCGGATATCTACGTTCTATAATATTTATTATATCACGTACAGCCGCTCCTTTTTCGGAAGTAACCACACCGATTTTATTTGGATAATCAGGCAACGGCAATTTATGACTTTCATCAAAAAGGCCTTCTTTCTGAAGCTCTGCTTTTAATTTTTCAAACATGATGTGCTGTTTTCCCACGCCATCAGGCTGCATATCAGTTACATACAGCTGATACACACCGTCACGTTCAAAAACCGAAACCGAACCCAGTGCTATAATATTCATTCCGTTTTCAGGAACAAATCCCAATGATGACGCATAACTTCTGAACATAACAGCCTTAACAAGACTCTCATTATCTTTGATAGTAAAATAAAAATGACCTGCATTTTTAAAGTTTGATATCTCGCCTCTTAAAAAAATATTGTGAAGTTTTGCATCTTCTTTAAGCCTGAATGATATATATCTGTTAAGCTGAGTCACTGTAAGTATATTCAAGATATCACCATTTCCTTTTTTATTCTGGCAAACAATGCAAGTCCTGACGCATTGTCACATGAATACTGAGGCTGTGCAAAAACAGCATCATACTGCGACAATATCCTGTTGCGTATTATGCTGTTTGACATTACTCCACCGGCAAAAACAACGGGGATATCACCATATTCTTTTTTTGCACAAGCAAGCATTTCTCTTATAGTTGCATATATATATGTCAGACAATAATTTGCGATATCTTCAGGACTTTCACCATCATTTTTCATTTTCATGCACTTGTTTTCCAGACCTGAAAGCGAACAATCCATTCCCTTTAAAACAGGTTTAATTTTATAGTTCCTGTCACTTTTTAAAGCCAGATCTTCAAGTTCTTTTCCGCACGGAAACTGTAATCCAAGCATTACGCCTACACGGTCAACCGCCTGACCTGCTTTGAGATCAAGAGATGTTGCGACACATGATATATTTATTATATTTTCCTTGTCAGGTAAACATAAAAGGCAGTCAGTTGTTCCGCCACTTACATGAAAAGAAAGAAACGGTGATGAGATATACTCCTCTTTTTGAGAAGAAAAAAGTGCCGCAAATATATGTCCTGCCTGATGAGATGTAGTATACATTTCTGCTCCTGTAAAAGCCGACAACGACCTTGCAAGACCTTCTCCACAAAGAAAGCACGGCATATATGAACCCTCAACAAGTCGTGGTTTTACCGATACTCCGATTGCAGAAATAGTTCCTTTACGCTGTGAACACAAAGATTCTACGAGTTCGGGCAATTGTTTTGTGTGATGAAACACAGCGTCGCTCTGTCTTAATCCCAGATTTCCTTTTTTAACAGGCAAAAGTTGTTTTCTCTGTATCATCTCACCGTTTTCACTATCATACAGAGCAACAGATGTAGTATAGTTGCTTGTATCGATACCAAGATAAAGTGACATCAGTTTTCTTCACTTTCCAGGCTTCGTGTATATACACCAAGAATACCGTTTACAAAAGAAACATCTTCTTTGTATGAGTAATTCTGTGCAAGAAGTACTGCCTCATGTACTGCCGCATTTGTAGGAATCTTATCATTGTACAGTATCTCGTAAAAAGCTATTCTGAGCACAGCAATATTTATCTTTGCTATACGTGAAAAAGCTCTTTTTTTACTGTACTTCGCTATCATATCATCAAGTTCTGAAGATTTTTCGAGAACACCGTTCACCAATTCCCTTACATCGTCATTGAGCGGAATTTCTTCTATTTCTTCCGCCATTTCAAACAATTCCTCTACCGGATCGTTTCTGAGCAATGATTCGTATATGATCTTGAATGCACTGTCTCTTATATCTCTTCTTGTCATTAAAAAAACTCCTTTTATTTTAAAGAATACTTATTTTCTTTCAAAACTTACGCCTGAAACCATCAGATTTACTCTCGATACTGTTATACCGGTCATCGCCTGAACATCTGCTTTTACAGCTTCCTGTATCTTTTCGCAAACCATAACGGCATTATAGCCATGTTTAAGAATTATATCTGCATTTATATGAACTACGTCACCTGCAACTTTTACACTTACAGGTTTTTTTGATGAAAATAAACCTGTAATCAGACCATTGCGTGAATTAAGTCCTTCAACCCCTTTTATTTCGCTTATCGCAGCCGATGTTATAGTTGTGATAACATCTTCGGAAATTCTGAGAAATCCTGAATCTTCTTTAGACATGAGCCTACCTCCATATCAATAAAATTAAATTAATCGGTACAATATCATATTTGTAAATAACTCAATACTTTATATTATAACATTATTTTTTTATTTACACAACTATTTTTTCGTTTATTATAAGAGAGTAAACTATTTTTTTATTATTTTTCCTGTACAAAACAAAAAACAAGCAATCACATCTGTATATGAAAGCTTGCTTTTATAAAAATTATAGCTATATATTTTTTATCTGACTTCAAAAATTCTTATATTCTGTGCTAAAACAGCTGATTCGCTAAGAAGTATATCCTTTATGGCTGCTGCCTGTGCGGTATCAAGTCCCTCCGACTGAACAACCACTTTTACATCATCTTCATCAAGGTACACAAGACAGTCATTATAACCCTGAGCCTTGATAAGTGATTCTATCTTATTTTCAAGTTCTGTCATCTGCGAAAGTTCTACGGCTGCCATTGCATTTACAACTGCTTCATTTTCGGTTATATCCCCTCCGCCCATTATACTCTGTAAAGTCTGTACTGCTTCGTCACGACTTGCCGCTTTGTCTATTCGTGCCTGTGCAAAATAATCTTCAGCACTGACATTTTCGAGATTTTCAAGATTTGTAAGGTCACTTTGTCCTGCGTTTACAAATCTGGTTTCTCCATAATCCTCGCTTTGTGTCATATTTTCAACCATCATACCGTTATCCCGGTCTGTATCCGAAATAACATAATTTACATATACTGCAATCGCAAGGATCGAAGTAAGACAAGCCATTATTATCTGTTTTTTACCTATTATCAGTGCAGGTTTTTTCATGGTGTACCTCCAAAAAAATAAATTTTTTAAAAAATTATGTATATATTTCGCAACGTCTTTTACATATCATTTACTTTCAAGAGAATCAACATATATCCTGTTACTTGGAATGCCGAGCGATACTGAGACTGCGTTATATACCTTTTCTCTTACCGAACTTGTATCCCCCCCTTCACAAACCACTACTACACCTGATATTTCAGGATTTATAACTTTTTTTACAAGTGCCTCCTTGTTTCCGTTATTCTGAACGAGTATATATTTATTTTCAGTTTCACTGCTCTTGCTGTCATTATCCTGAAGAATACTTTCTTTTTCTTCTCTGACATATATATATTCCTCTGTCCCGTCAACTGTAAGCATTACACTTACTTTTCCCACACCTTCTATCTTTCTTAATATATTTTCAAGTTGTTTTTCCATATCAGCAGCATAATCGGAGACAGACATATCAGAATCAGATGTTTTCTTTTCCTTATCTTCTGATTTACCTGAAAATTCGGAAAAAAGTATCATAAACATTCCGGCAAAACCAAGCATAACAAGAAACTTTATATTTTTTAAACCACAAAATTTGTTTTTAATTTTATCCGGTATCTTCAGTTTCAGATTTTTCATAGACAAGAACCTCTTTACCTATTTCGTTTTTTATAAATTCCTCAGCTTCACAAAAATTATCTGACTTGATATTTATCTCACTAATATCTATGCTGCTGTCTTCGTTAATATTAACATTTACAAAAATTTCATCATACGTTATTCCCTCTCTTTCCATAAGTTCAGACAAAGATCTTGCTATATTTTTTTCAACAAATCTTTTCATTTCATTTTCACAAGCATTATCAAGACCTGTATATGATACTTCTGAATTTGTACTGATACTGCTTTGTAAAATTTCCGGAATATCACCGTTTATGACCGGTGACAGAAACGCAAGTATAAACATAACCGAAAACAACATTTTTATATGTGTACTAAATCTGTCATCAGGTTTTATTATATCGGCGGCACTTACAGCTATTCCGAGAAAACAGCCTGCACATGCCATCTTTTCTATTATCTCCATAACTACAATACCGCTCCCATTTTCATGACTATAACAGTACATATTATAAGCATTACAGAAAACATAAGAACAATACTTATAACTATTCCCAGCACCGATTCTATATCAGCAAAGAGTTTTTTCAGATAAGTACATGAAAAAATATCTGCTGATATCATTGCAAGATAAACAGACATACGATACATAAAAAGCATTACTACCGGCGGAAGCATAACGGTTATAAGAATTATTATACCAACTGTACCTATTCCGTTTTTTAAAACACCAAGACTTCCGTAGACTGTTGCATATGCATCTGATATTGCTCCGCCTATGACAGGAACAAGATTTGAAACTATATATTTTCCTGTTTTCACCGAAAGAGAATCCACTGAACCACCGACTATACTCTGTATTGAAAGGAGTCCCACAAATATTGTCATTATAAATCCCATAACAACTGTTACTGTTTTCTTTAATCCTGTTATCATTCCGCCAAGATTCATGCCGGGATTTACTGCGTCAACTATACTAAGTGAAAAACAGACACTAAGTACAGGTACAAAAATATTTGAAGCAAGCTGAACTGCAACTTCACATACAGTAAGAACTATGAGATTATAGCTTCCTGCACTTGTTACATTTCCTGTTGCTATCATCGCTCCTGACATTACCGGTACATATCCGAGCATAAACAAACCGCCGTCCTGTATTGAAACTGAAGCTTTGGTAAAACATTCACTTACAGGATCTTTTAAAACTGCTATACTCACCAGAACCGCTACTATACCCGAAACATTATTTCCGATGTACATATGTTCTGTAACTGCCGAAAGAATAACCAAGGAAAATAAAAGTACAAACAATCTTAAAGGTGCAGTTATGTTTTCACTTATTTTATCGGTAAGAATCGCAAAAATACTGCGTGGAGTATAATCCATTATTTTTTCTGGAGACTCTACTGATATATTATTTTCTGAAAGAATACCTCCTGAAGAATCATCAAGTATAGTGTTTATATTGTTTATTTCTTCCTGAAGTTCATTTTCAGTTTCGGCATATATGTTCAAATATGTACATGGGATAAACAGCACACATACTATCACTGACAATATCATTTTAAAAATCTTCATTATCATTCCTCATATTTTTTTACATACTACACTGAGAGTTTCTTTATAAAATCCGCCAGTTCTTCAAGCAACGGCAACGAAATGATCATAAGGGCTGCCTTTCCTGATATTTCTACCGCAGTTGAAAGAGCGTTTTCACCGCAATCTTTGCATATATCACAAGCAAACTTAGTTACATAACTTATTCCGACTGACTTGAATATTACAGAACTATACTTCTCGTCAAGTCCGCACATCAGATACATTTCGCTGATAAAACTCAGTACAGGTGAGATACTTATCACGACAAATCCCATTACCGATGTACACGCTATCACTGCCAGCATTATCGCCTGTTCTTTGTTATAGTTACCTATAAGCCTACACATAACAGCAGCTATAATACATAGTGAAGCTATTAGCATTATATTTTCTACCATATCCCAAATACACTTTTTACTGTTTCAAAAAGTGTTCCTATTTCATCTATGATAAGCATAAGAACTACAATAAGACCTGCCAGTGTTGTAAGCATTGCCTGTTCCTCACGCTCTGCCCTTTTCAGCACAAGATTTAAAACAGCAACTATTATACCTGTACCGGCTATTTTAAAAATCAGATCTATATCCACTTTTTATCATTCCTTTCAGACAAGCATCACCGATATAAATATACCGGTAAGAACACCAAGCGATCTGTAAAGCTTTCCTTTATTCAGATTTTCACGTGATATATTTTCATATATGTTTTCTATATTCTGTCTGTTAATTTCAAGCATTGACAGCTGACCTGCTGTATTGCTTTTTCCTATTGACGCTCCTACTGAAAACAGTATGCTTTTTTCTTCTTCACCAAGAGAAATATCATTATTTACAGCCTTGTCCCATGCATTTCTGAATGTTTCACCATTCTTATACATTTTAAAAGCTTCTTTTAAAAAATGCAGATCATTAAAACGAACATCTGTCGCTGTCTGTGCAAGTATCTCTCCGGTATGTACCGCCTGAAAATCTATCAGAGTCGAAAATCTGTCAAACATTAAAATTATAAGTCTAAGTCTTTTTTCACGTTCTGAAAGTGACAGAGACATTCTTATACCGATAAGAGTTGTGGTCATTATTATAAACATTATACCGATTATTTTAAATATCATATTTTTTCTCCGCGCAGTGTACTACTTCACGTATCATGCCTGTCCTTTCACCGTTTTCAAGAAATACGATAAGTCTGAAAATATTTTTTTTGATAAGTTTCATTATATTTTTTCTCATGTACAACTCTTCTTTATTACCTGCATGTACGGAAGCGATTACGTTTACTCCTGTATTTGACGAATTTATAATAGCTTTTATATCATCATCAGTACCTATTTCATCACAGATTATTATTTCGGGTGACATTACACGAATAGCTGTAATGATACCTTCTTTTTTAGGATAACCATCAAATACATCACATTTTTCTCCGATATCATTCTGTGCCTTTCCCATGCTTACCGAAGCTATTTCACTACGCTCGTCTATTACAGAAACACGACGGTCATATGAAAAATTTCTGCAAAGATCTCTTAAAAAAGTTGTTTTACCACTTCCGGGAGCTCCTGCTACAAGTATTCCGCAAGGAAATTCCCTTAAAAATGTACTGAAAAAATAATCCGAACAGCCTCTCACTTCATGTGCTATTCTGAAATTCATACTACTTATATTTTTTATAGTTTTCATTCCTTTTTCATTTACAACTGCTGTACCACACAATCCGACACGATGGCCTCCGTTTACGGTTATAAAACCTTCCTTCAGTTCTCTTGCATAACTATGTACCGAATCATCGCAAACAGAATTAAAAATATATTCCATATCCTGACTTGTACATATAACAGATCTCTCCTTTTCTTTTCCTGTTTCTCCGTTGATATACAGATACTTTTCATGTCCTCCTTCTTTTAATATTACAGGAAAATCGGCTCTGAATCTGATTTCACTTACACCTTTCCAGAGAGAATCACCGCCTTTTAAAAAAATTTCTCTCATAACAGCCGGAAAATATCTTATCACTGATAAGTAATCCATAATTTATCATTCCCTTTCGTTGTACACTGCTTTTACTAAAATAATATGTGTACCTAAGAAAATTTAGAACAAAAAACCTGAACTCTTTATAAGAATTCAGGTTTCTGATTTATTATTATCTGTATATAATTATTATTTCTTCCGGACCTAATATAACGTTTTGTTTTAATATATACTGCTTTAACTTTGCAAGATCAGCAATATCCGGATCTGAGCTGTCATCTTCATACTGCTCAACATTAGCGGCATACAGTTCACTTTCAGTAAGCTCACAGTCTCCAAGGAGATAAAGTGATAAAATAGTAAGATCGGTAAGATTTATCATATTATCGTCATTAAGATCTCCATACTGATTGCATACTTTTACAGAGCCAACTGCCATATTATCAATTATAGGATAATATTTACTTGTAGTTTCAGAAGAAGTTACCGAATCTGTCGGAACAGATGTTGTAGCACCACCGGACATGGAGGCTGATGTATTGTGCGTAGTTGCTTTAGTAACTGTTGTGCTAGTCGGAGGGGGAGCGTTGGGATCTCCGTAACTAGGACGTCCGGTCGTAGTAGTTGAAGACGGTATGTCAGTAGTTGTATAACACGGAGTTGTTGTAACTGTCATTGACGGTTCAGCATCTGTAGTTGTCCAAACCGGATCAGTCATTGAAGCAGAAGGAGGAGCCTGAGAAGTGGCAGGCGGTAAAGAAGTGGAAGGAGGTGACAACGGATATGAATTATAACCATAATAGTCATAAATCTCTATCTCTATCCAATACCCTTCAAATGTAACAGCACTCAAATAAATAGGATCATATCCTACTTCAACACCTGACGTATCGATATATGTATAATATTTCGACCCCATAATTACTGTCTCTATTTCTGTACCATATGGTGCATCTGTATAGATATATTCGTAATCATAATCTGTATCCCACAATATTACAAAATTGTCTTTACCGTCAACATCATATTTCAGAACATCGTCATAATATCCATACCCATAGACCTTATCATCAACTTGTGGTAACTGACCAACTGTAAAAAACATTGCTAAAGCAATAGCGATACAAGATAAAATCATTGTTTTCATATTTTCACCACTTTCTTTTTTATGTTCTTAAAAATCTGCAAGTAACTCGGTAATGACAGAATTTGATATAAGAAATCCTTCAGGAGTCATGCTTATCACACCGTCTGATACCGATATTAATTTTGCTTTTTCAAGCTTTGTTGCTCTTTTAATTATTTTTTCAGAATACTTCGGATATAACTTTGTATCAAGTCCCTCTTTAAGCCTTAACTGAAGCATAGCTATTTCAAAAAAATCATCAGGATTTTCATCATTTATGATCTCTTTCTGACAATCCGATAAAATAAACTCCGACAAATTTCCCAAAACTTCATAGCGTTTATTATTAAAATAAGAATGTGCTGACGGACCTATTCCTATATAACTTTCACAATGCCAGTAACGAAGATTATGTCTGCTCTCGTATCCTTTTCTTGAAAAATTAGAGATCTCATATTGAAAATACCCTTTTTCTTTAAGTTTCTCAACAAGAGCCAGATACATATCAGCCACCAGATCTTCATCGGGGACTAATTCTGACATTCCGTTTTTAAAATACTCCGTCCCTTCTTCTATCTTAAGCATATAGGCAGAAATATGCTTTAAAGGAAGTTCTGTAAGTCTGTCAATTGAAAACATCAGACTTTCCATAGTCTGCTCCCTGACTCCTATCATCAGATCTGCAGAAATATTTTCAAAGCCTGCACTGTAAGCATCATTTATAATATTTTTTGCCTGCGTAAAATCATGTATCCTTCCAAGATATTTAAGTTCATTATCCGCTGCTGACTGGATACCTACTGACAATCTGTTTATTCCGATACTTCTTAATTTCCTTAGCTTATCTTCATCAGAAGTACCCGGATTTAGTTCAATAGTTATTTCAGAACGCTCAAAGTTAGTATATAATGAGATTTCAGACATTATTTTTTCATAGAGGTAAACCGGAAGCAAAGAAGGTGTTCCTCCACCAAAATAAACAGTTTCAAAAAATATCTCAGGATTTTCTCTGACATATCTTTTTATATTTCTGATAACTGCATCTGCATACTGTTCGTATAATTTCTCTTTTGATGAAGCTACCGAATAAAAATCACAATACGGACACTTTCTTACACAGAAAGGTACATGAATATACAGCCCTGTTTTTTTTCTGTTTTTCATAAGTCTTTTCTGTTGTTATAATCCAGATCAAAAAACAGACCATTGATAATCATACAAAAAATATTAACGCCTATAAATATTGCAAGGCAAACAGCAAAACTTACATACTGCTTAAAATAATTTACTGTAAAAAATATAAGCGGAATAAGGTTCATAACACTACGAAAAATATTGGCTTTCATGCCGTGAACAGCATGCTTTCCGCATTCGGGACAAGCTCTGCCCTTCGATGTCATTCCTCCGGTAAATATCTTCTGAATAAGTGTAAATGTATTTTTTTCGCAATAAGGACACTTATACTTCATCTTTATCACTCTTTCTTTTATTCGTCAAGCTTGAGAACACTCATAAATGCTTCCTGAGGTACTTCTACTGTACCAAGCTGACGCATACGTTTCTTACCTTCTTTCTGTTTTTCAAGAAGTTTTTTCTTTCTTGTTATGTCACCGCCATAACATTTTGCAAGCACGTCTTTACGCATAGCCTTTATGGTTTCACGAGCTATTATCTTACCGCCTATAGCTGCCTGAACAGGTATTTCAAACATCTGACGAGGAATATTTTCTTTAAGTTTTTCTACCATTTTTCTTGCTCTTGCATATGCATTTTCTGAGTGAACTATAAATGAAAGTGCGTCAACCGCATCACCGTTAAGAAGAATATCAAGCTTAACAAGCTTTGAAGGCGCATATCCGATAAGTTCATAGTCAAAAGACGCATAACCTCTTGTTCTTGACTTTAAAGCATCAAAGAAATCATATACTATCTCATTTAAAGGAAGTTCATAATGAATATTTACTCTGGTATCATCAAGATAATCCATTGTCTTGAACACGCCTCTTCTGTTCTGACAAAGTTCCATTATATTTCCGACAAATTCTGAAGGAGCAAGTATTTCAGCTTTTACCATAGGTTCTTCAGCTGACTGAATAAGCGAAACATCAGGATAATTTGTAGGGTTGTCAATGTATACAGTCTCACCGCTTGTAAGATTTATCTTGAATATAACCGAAGGAGCAGTTGTAATAAGATCAAGATTGTACTCTCTTTCAAGTCTTTCCTGAATTATTTCCATATGGAGAAGGCCAAGAAATCCGCATCTGAAACCAAATCCAAGTGCAATAGATGTTTCAGGCTCAAATGAAAGTGAAGCATCGTTAAGTCTTAACTTTTCAAGCGCCTCTCTGAGATCTACATACTTTGAACCATCAGCAGGATATATACCTGAGAAAACCATAGGATTTACTTTTCTGTATCCCGGAAGAGGTTCATCACATGGATTTTCACAACTTGTTACAGTATCGCCAACCTGTGTATCAGCAATATTTTTTATGGAAGCTGCAATATAGCCAACTTCTCCGGCTTCAAGAATATTTTTGTTTATATGGTTTGTTGCGTCCATGCAACCTGCTTCAACAACAGTAAATTCTGCACCTGTTGCCATAAGTCTTATTCTGTCACCGGTCTTCACTGTACCTTCTTTTACTCTGACATATATTATAACTCCCTTATATGAATCATAATAACTGTCAAATATCAAAGCTTTGAGCGGTGCAGTTTCATCACCTACCGGAGGAGGTACTTCTTTTACTATCTTTTCAAGAACTTCCTCGATATTTATTCCCATCTTTGCAGAAATTCTTGGTGCATCCATAGCCGGTATACCGATAATATTTTCAACTTCATTACAAACACGCTCAGGGTCTGCCGAAGGAAGATCTATTTTGTTGACTACCGGAACGACCTCAAGATCATGTTCTATCGCAAGATATGTGTTTGCAAGAGTCTGAGCTTCTATTCCCTGAGAAGCGTCAACAACAAGTATAGCACCCTCACAGGCAGCAAGCGATCTTGATACTTCATAGTTAAAGTCAACGTGACCGGGAGTATCAATAAGATTGAAAGTATACTCTATACCATCCTGAGCCTTATACAACAGTTTTACAGCACGTGCTTTTATAGTTATTCCTCGTTCACGTTCTATATCCATATTGTCAAGAAGCTGTTCTTCCATATCTCTTATCGCAACAGTCTGTGTTTTCTCCAGAATTCTGTCTGCAAGTGTTGATTTACCATGATCTATATGCGCTATAATACAAAAATTTCTTATTTTATCATTAGCCAAGAGATGTCCCTCCGTTAATTTTTTATTGTATTTACCACATTAAATTATAACATATAGCGACGTTATTGTAAAGTTATAATTTTCAAAAAAATAATACCGAAGAAAATTAATTCTCCGGTATTACCGTATAATATCAATATCCTATAGCGTTATGAATCACTTCTGCTCGTTTTATCATAAAATCAACTATTGAAACCTGTTCTCCGCCATATGAGAAAAGTCCGCCTGCTCCGCCAAATCCGCCGAAGCCACCGAAACCTCCAAAACCTCCGAAGCCACCAAATCCGCCTCCGAAGCCTCCGCCCCAGTTTCCGCCGTTATTAGCTCCTCCTGTTACAAGACCTGTATCACTTTTGGCTATATTGGTTTCAAACTGATCCGGTGTAAAAAATGAACGAGGATCATTTTTTACGTGAGTTCTTATAACTGATGCAATAGAGTTTACTGTACTTACCGGATCTGAATACATATTTAAGATTTCCTTTACATATCCAATATACGCATCATAGTATTCAGGAATCTGAAGAAGGTTTGTTATCATCGGACGCTGTGACGGCTGGGCACTGTAAAGACCTGTCTTTATATCCGAATCAACCGATGCACCGTAATCCATGAAATTTCCGAGACTTAGATTATAGTCCCAGCCTACATAATGCATCTTGCCCTCATTGTACATGAGATAATAGTTATGTGCCATCATACCATTATAGCTGTCATAATTACACAAAACCGCATTCACCGCAAACCCTTTAAGGAAACTGTCTACGTCTACAGTATCTTCTATAAACTTATAATTTGATGTTGTAACACTGTTAATTGCTGTTATAAGTTCCTGAACATGTGTAAGAGATTCGTCTGTTCCAAATGTAAGCTCAAAATCGGTTATCGGCTCATTTGCTTCAAGTGTACAGGTGTACTGAGCAGCCTTGTAAAGATTTGCATCATCATTTGTTGCATAACGTTCAGCAAGTGTCTTTCCCGGTTGCTCTCCAAGAAAATAAAAACTGTAGAGTGAATTGTTCACATAGAGATTTGTATAACTTGTAACAGGAGCATATCCTCCAAGTTCATGCATTGCATTATAGCAAAGTGTATCTCGCATACATGAAGGATCAGAATACATATTATTTATACATATTTCAGTAAGTCCGTGATAATTCTGATATTTGTCATACTTATCAAGCTTTATACGAAAACTGAATTTATCATCGCCTGCCTGTGAAACAAACTGAAGTGAACTGTTTCCTTTAGTTCTTATGCCAACATTTTCAAAACGTTCTCCATCTATAACTACATCAGCCGGATAATATTCTTCCTGCATAGCATTAGCTATAAGATCGTTCCACTGCTGCGGTGGCATTTCAACTTCTATACTATGTACTGCCTGCTGATCAAACAATCTGCTGTAAAGTAACTGACTGTTATCTGTATTATTAACATCTGTATACACGGCAGGCCCGCCTGTTGTAAATGTTTCACCTGTACTGTGAAGTACATTTATTCCGCCTGCAAACAACTTATACTGTTCTCCCTGTTTTAGAGCCGGTGAAGAAATGAGTGCATATCTGTATTTTTTGAGTGTATTCATATCATAGTCTGTTGTACCGGATGCCGATACAAGTGACAGAGGATTATTTTTTGCCCACTCTTTTGTAAAATCGATAAGCATTGCATCTGACACTTCTCCGATAACAGCAGACTGTTCATCTGTCGCTGTTGCCAGAACTTCTCCGCCGGAAATATTTACTTTTTCTATAGCTTTAAGACCCCTGTCTCCGCACGCTGTTACCGTACCTCCACTAATATTTATAACCGTTTCTGCCTGTATTGCGTCATTTCCTGCTTTTATAGAAACAACTCCGCCCGATATCTCAACATCACCTTTGGTAGACTTTATTCCGTCACCTTCTGAATCAACGGTTACATTACCATCTTTTACAGTTACCGAAGTTTTCCCTCTTATAGCGTCTTCTGTAATTGTTTCAACATACAGATCAGCACCGTTTATTTTAAGATCATTATTGCAATGAATACCATGCTGAACTGATGCATATATTTCCAGACGGCCATCACCTTTTATGGTCAGATCGTCCTTAGCATACACTGTTGCCTCTGTTTCCGTATAAACTTCACCGTCACGCAAAATGTTCACTGTTCCCGGCATAAGGTTTATCGAAGTGTTTTCAGCATTTACAATATATACAGGAGCTTCATTTACACCGGTTATATCAACGCCGTTAAAGAAAAGCTTTACTGTTCCTGTATCAATAGTTTCATCAGGAACATTTACACAAATCTGTCCGTTACTTAATACACCGTCTATATAATAACTTCCTGAAGCTGTTATCGTTACAATATTTGACTGTGCATTAAGTACTGCATTATCTCCCTCAACAGATATTCTGTCCCCCATAAGATGTATACTGGTCTGAGTTTCCACCTGTGGAGTTTCAATAAGAGTATTTTTCAGCATGATAAAATCTCTTATGTCTACTGCAGAGTTTCCATCATAATCAGCTGAATTTTTATCAAAACCTGTTAAGCTCAGATTAAGCATATAATTTTTAAAACTCACCAGATCACTGATGTTCAACTTATTATCAAGATTTACATCTCCTGAAAGAGCGTATGCTGTAACTCCTGCCATTGCAGAGCACATAACCAATGCAGATATCAGACTGACTGCTTTCTTTTTTCCATTAACCATGCAAATCCTCCTTATTTTAGCTTAAGAAAAAAATATTTTTATGCAAACTAATCATCTATTTTCAATTATATACTTTGGTAATATATTTGTCAATACTTATATCATTATCGACACATTTATTTCACATTTCAAGTTACTATTCAGCCCCACCTCTAATAAAAATCAAAAAGTTTTCAACAAGAAATAAAAGTTTTCAATAAAATAAGTTGAAAAATTTTTATGCTAAGATACAATAGAAAACTCTTATCAAAAATGGT